>JAGQRC010000587.1 GCA_020425835.1 Planctomycetota bacterium
TCGATGACCTGGCGATACAGCGGGACGGTCGCGGCGAAGTGGGGACCGCATCGCTGCGCTTCCGAGGTCTGCTCCTTCCAGAGCTCCAACACACAGCGGCAGACGTAGAGTTTGCTCGCCTCGCCCAGCGAGCGCTGGAAGTGGATCAGGGCGTCGAGGTCTCTCCAGCGAATCGAATCCGACCGATTCGTCAGCAGCGATGCGGACAGTTCCTGCACCTGCCCGTGTCGCGGGGATCCTTCGGGGTGCACCTGTTGGAGCTCGGCGATGATCCGAGGAATCGCCTCGTCCCAGCGATCCAGTGCGGCAGGTTGCGCGTGCGAGCTGCGCAGGGTCAGCGTCAGTGCGATGAGAGCGATACCGCAACGAGTGACGAGCGAGTGACGATCGATCCGCGGTCCGATCGAACGGTGAGCATCCATTGGATCTTCCCTCGCCACTTCGCGGTGGTCTCCGGACTCGGCTCCCAGTGCTGCTCGACGATGTCGCGCTCGACGTGCACGCGTGCAGCGTCGACGAGGACCTCGATCTCGAAGGTCTCGCCACGGCGACGATCGTATCGCCAGCGAAAGGACTCGATCGCGTCGACCTCACCGACCGGCGCAACGATCTCGATCTCTCGGCCCATCGGAATGTCGGGTCGGGGCTCCCGCAGACGCCATGCGAGCCAGCCGCCGATGACGAGTGTCAACGCGGCAGCGAGCGCCATCGCGCGCCTTCCACTCGGAGGCGCGCGCCGTTGCGACCCCGCATTCCCACCGGAGTTCAGTTGCTCGAGAACCCAAGGTGCAGTCGGTCCTCCGACGACCTCCTCGCGAATCCGATCGAGCTCGGACCCCAGCTCGGGTTCCGCACGCTCGATCTCTCCGAGCACACCCTGCAAAGACTCGAACTCCGCTCGACAGACCGCGCAGGCATCGAGCCGGCGCTGGTTCTCCGGGGCATTCGGATCGAGCTCTCCCGAGAGGATCTCGGCCAGCCAGGCCTCGTGTTCCTGCGGATGTTCGCTCATGTCCCCCCGCTTCCGGCCCACGCAGAGAAGTGCGCTCGGAGGCGGACGAGCGCTCGGTAGTAGTGGGTCTTGACCGTGTTGTCACTGAGGCCGAGCGTTTCGCCGATCTCCTGGAAGGTCAGGTGCTCGAAGTGCTTCAGATAGACGATCTCCGCCCGCGGCGAGCCGAGTTGTTCGAGGCCGCGTTGGATGCGATCGAGCGATGGTGCCTCCCGATCCGGGCCCACTGTCACCGGATCGACGACCTCATCGAGCGGGCGATCCCGGCGAGAGCGCTTCGCCACTTCTCGACGTCGATTCATCAGCTCGAAGAAGCAGATGCGATAGATCCAGCTCTCGAGTCGGGCGCGGCCCTCGAAGGTCCCGAGTTTCTCGAGGATCACCACGAGGACGTCCTGCTCGAGGTCCCGGAGTTCCGTCGTGTGGAGCGGGATGGACAGACGGCGGTTCAACGAAGCGAGCGTCGGGCGAACACAACCGAGTCGCTCGGACAGGGCCGAGATCGCATCGCTCTCCCGAAGCAGACAGCGTCGGATCAACTCGAGATCTCGGGCGTGTTCGCGGTTCATGGGGCAGCAGGTATGCGACGCGAGATCGTGAGAACCTGGGTCGCGCCTCCACTCCTTCCGAACCGCGAGGATACCGCGGAAGCGAAGTGAGTCGAAGCCCTCGGGCGGAGTTGCGCCTGAACCACGGGACCCCGGCGGTTCGGCTCGACGGACGACGCGGAGCGGAGCACGCGCTTCTTCTGCTCGACGAGGGCCCGGGCATCATCTCTCCTTCCGAGGGCGACGTCGATTCGCGTTCAGGGCGTCAGCCGGAGTTTCGGGAACCCCGAACGATGACGCAATTCGTCGGCGATCAGGTGCAGCTGGAGCGGAGTGTGTCGCACGAGAGCCCGTCCGGCGTGGGGTCGGTGTCGCAAGTCCCAGTCGGGGGAGGGATCACCGCACCGGACCCGAAGAGCGCCGTCAGCAGGAGAATCGGGTCCGCGATGTCGAGGGCGCCGTCATCGTTGACGTCGTCGGCGTCTTCGCACGTCGTGGCGGAAGCGAGAGGGTCGAACAGCCGGCCGAGGAGGGTGATCGCGTCCGAGATGTCCCGGCCACCATCGCCGTTCGCGTCGCCGCGATCGAACCGCCCGACGGGACCTCGGTTCAGGTGGAGCGTCAGCGTGTTGTCGTCCTCGTTGGTCGCCGCGAAATCGAGCGCCCCATCTTCGTCGAGGTCTGCAGCGACGACCGCCCACGGGTTGCCACCGACGGGTAGGGTGCCCGCGTCGGTGAAGGTGCCGTCCCCGACGCCGGCGAAGAAGGCGAGCGCGCTCTGATTCGCGAGCGAGATGACGAGATCGGGGAGGCCGTCGCCCTGGTAGTCGGTCGCGATGACGTAGCGGGCACCCAGACCCACGGCGAGATCCACGGGTGCGGAGAAGGTCCGTGAGCCGAGACCGGTGAACAACGACATCGAGTCGCCATGGGTCACGGCGATGTCGTAGACACCGTCCCCGTCGAGATCGGAGATCGCCAGCGAGGAGGTGATCCCGATGGGAGGCGAGGTCTGCGCCGGCTCGAACGTTCCATTGCCGAGGCCCCACAACACCGTGAACGTCTGACCGATCGAGTCGGCCGTGACCAGGTCGACGGAACCGTCCCCGTCGACGTCGTCCGCCGCGACGAACGTGGGACCGACGCCGACCGTGACGTCGAGTCGGTTGCCGAACGCACCGGCACCGTCGCCGAAGAGCACCGAGACCGAGTCGTCATCGCGGTTGACCGAGATCAGCTCCAGGTAACCGTCGCCATTCAGGTCGGCGCTCGTCACCCGCAGAGTGAAGGCGCCGACCGCGTACTGCACGGGATCGAGGAGCGCCCCCGTGCCGTCGCCGAGAAAGCGGATCACTTCGGAGTTCGCGTGGCTCGGCACCGCCGCGTCGAGGAACCCATCTTGGTTGAAGTCGCGCACGACGATCGACATGTCGTGCGGATCGAGCAGCCCCGGAACCGGCGTTGCGGGCAGGGAGACCAGCGCTCCCGTACCGTCGCCGATCAGTACCGAGATGTCGTGGGTGTGATGGTTGGCCACGACCAGATCGAGATGACCGTCCCCATTCATGTCCGCGGCGACGATCTCGGAAGGGCACTGGCCGAGCGGCTGAGTCGAGGACTCGGTCGCGAAGGGGGCCTGCGCCGAGGAGAGCGGGCCGAGGCCGACCACAACGGCGATCACCCAGCACAGAGGAGTCGTTCGCATCGCACCTCGCTTCATGATGTTGACGATGGCACGGGGCATCCTATCGGCTCTTCGTCGGCATGCGAGCTGCGGACGGAAGTGCAACATCGAGCTCGGGCGAGCGTCGGCCCTCTCCGAGG
>JAGQRC010000588.1 GCA_020425835.1 Planctomycetota bacterium
GGGGAAGACGTCGTCGTCTACGCGGTCGACGGGAAGGCGCTGTGCCGGCACGGAGGAGCGGGGCGCGCGGCGAGGTCGCTCGCGTGGAGTCCGGACGGGGCCAGCCTCGCGATCGGGTGTCCACGCGAGTTGCTGCTCTGGAACGTTGTCGATGACACGTCGCGATCGATACCCGCGCCCACGTCGATGGGGCAGATCGATTGGAGCCCGGACGGTCGACGGATCGTCGCCTGTGACAACTCCGGGTCGCGCGCGCTCTACGTCATGACGGTCGATAGCGCAGAGACGCGGACCCTTACGGTCCCGTACGGCGTTGATCGAGTCGCATGGCGTCCGGATGGCCAGCAGCTCGCCTACCTCACGAGCGGCGGCGAGGGAGCGATCCTCGATGCCGCCACCCTCGAGACCGTGACTCCGTTCGGGAGCCTGCGGGGGTACGGGCTCCGCTTTGCCTGGAAGCCCGACTCCACGCTGTTCGCCTTCTCGGGACCGCCCGGCGTCGTGATCGTCCAGAGACCCGACGGAGAACGGATCGCATCGTTCTCCGGCAGTGCGGCCTCGGTCCGGGAGCTCGCTTGGCACCCGACCGAGCCGCGACTCGTCTCGTTGGACGACGTGGGCACGGTGCGGGAGTGGGACGTCGAGCGCGACGCTCGTTATCTGGATGACACTCGACCGTCGTCGCCGACGGAGGCGCTCGCGTGGTCGCCGGATGGCCGATGGCTCGCGACCGCGCGTACCGGGATCGGCCTTCGAGTCTGGGATGCCGAGAGCCATCGCCCGATCGCGTCGCTTCCGCAGACGTCGGCGCTCCACACGGACATCGCCTGGAGCCCGTGTGGACGATTCATCGCGGCGGCGGAGAGTGGCGGACGAACGCGCATCTGGCACGTCGAGTCGGCCCGCGAGCTCACCACCTTCGATGCCCACGGCATGCTGGCTTGGGACCCCACGGGACGTCGGCTCGCCGTCCTCGGCTCCTCCGCGTTGACCGTGTGGGATGTCGGAGAGCGTCGGTGCATCGACTCGCGCGTCGTCGATGACTCGAAGCCGCTCGCTCAGTCGCGATCCCCGATCGCCTGGCGACCGGGGCACGAGGAACTCGCCTTCGTCTCCCACTCCGGCTCGATCGCGAGGTTCGACCTCTCGGAGGGCGTCCTCGAAACACCGTTCGTGCACGAAGCCGAGGTGACCGATCTCGCCTGGAGCCCTGACGGTCGACGAATCGTCACCGCGTGCGAGTCAGGATCGTTGACCGTGTGGGAGCTCGGGCGCGCGACCCCTGCATTGTCGTTGCGAGGGCACACTCGGTGGCCCGTCTCGGTGACC
The DNA here is from genome assembly GCA_020425835.1 of Planctomycetota bacterium. The sequence continues at coordinate 1,330 of JAGQRC010000588.1, forward strand.
TGGAGTCCCGACGGTTCGCGCATCGCGTCGGGGGGCGAGGACCACGCGGTTCGGGTCTGGGATGCGAACGATGGGACACCGCTCGTCGAGTTCGGCGACCACCCGTCATCGATCCGCGTCGTTCGCTGGTCTCCGGATGGGAGTCGGATCGCCTCGTCCGACGCGAGCGGGCGCACCCGGATCTGGAGCGCCCGACCCGGCTATCGCCTCTCGCGTGTCGTCGTCCCGTCGCCCGAAGTCGCGACACCCGCCCCGACGATCGGTGAGCGCTCGCTCGACGCGCGGATCTTCGAGCTCCTCGGTCGACGCGACCAAGCGGCTCCGATCTGGACCGAGCTCGAACACGCGCTCGAGGGAGACGGTGACCGACAGCGTTCGCTCGCGCGCCTTCGCGAGGACGATGCCTCCCGCGACCGGTGGTCGGAGAATGGTCCGCAGACGCTTCGTGCGAAGTCCTCCCGCGTGAAGTCGCTCACCGACCATTCCTGGGTCACGGCCGGCGCCGACGGCACGGGCGAGGAGTTCGTGGTCTCGCTCGACGTGCCGGCTGTCGCCGTTCGAGCGCTGCGCCTCGAGGCGCTCCGTGATGTTCGACTTCCTTCCGGTGGCCCCGGCTGGGGCGACGAGGGTGGGTTCGAGGTCACGGAGGTCGCGGTGTTCACGGTTGTGAACGACGAGATCGTCCCTCCAACACCGATCGCGATTGCCCGCTGTTTCACGGACCCCGAGTCCGGAGCGACGGTCGACGGCGGACGCGTCGTCGGTTGGCGTGGACGGAGAGCGACCCGCGATGAAGCACTCTACATGGCGCTGACCGACGTCGGAGAGCGGGAAGCCTCTCGAACGATCGAGATGCGGATCCGCTGCGCCGCGAAGCTCCCACTCGGACGCTTCCGTCTCACACCCACGAACGAGCGAAACGCCTTCGACCTCGAGCGACAGGACTAGCAGTCCGTTTAAAACCCATTCCGACCGAGAGTCCGAGCTTCCAGCGACCCGCATGCTCGCCGATCTGTCAACAGATGGCTGAGGCGAACGCTGAGACGAAAGTGTGGGGGAGTCGCCCGAAGGCGACTCCCCCCACCGTGGGTAGTTCCGCGATGGGACGCCGAGTTCGTCGACGCCCATCGTTCATTGCTGAGAGAGGCTCAACTCGCCGGGCAGCCGACCTCGCAGTCGAGCGCATCGGAGGTCGGGTCGACGCCGCACGTGATCGTGCCCGGCGCCGGCGGGAGTGCGCCTCCCGTGAAGAGCGCGGAGAGGGTGAAGATCGCGTCGCTGATGTCCACGACGCCGTCGTCGTTGACGTCGGCGGCGTCCTCGCAGTCGAGCGAGTGGCCGATCGAGAAGAGCACGGTGAGGGTGCGGATCGCATCCGAGAGATCGAACGCGCCGTCGCCGTTGGTGTCACCGCGGAGGAACGCGCAGTTCGTGTCGAGGGTGAGCGACGCGGCGAGCGTCGTGACCGATCCGCACGGCGTGCTCACTTCGCAGACGTAGGAGCCGACGTCGGCGTCGGTCGGGGTTGCGATCACCAGGGTCGCGTTCGTCGCCCCGGGAATCTCCGCACCGTCGAGGCTCCACTGATAGGTGAGCGGAGCACCCTCGGCGACCACGGTCATCGTGGCGGGGTAGCCCTCGCACGTCGTCGCGGACACTGGCTCTTCGACGATGCGCGGAATGCAGAGCGGGATCAGGTTCTCCGCGTCGTCGACCGCCCCGGCGAGAGTCAGCGTGCGGTAGTAGACGCGGTAGCCCGCGGTCGTCAGCATCGCGCCGCTCTCGACGATCAGATCGTCGACGTAGATCACTTCATCGTCTGCGCCGATGCCGTCATTGTCGTGGCGATCGACGAGCGTCACCTCGGACCCCGCCGAGATGTCGATCCGACCGATCGGATGGACACCGACCCCACGCTCGAGCCCCGCCAGATCGAGTCCGATGTCGGTGCTCATCACCTCCAGCTCGCTGGGGAGGAGTCCGTCCCCGAGAACGATCGCGGCGCCGCTCAGGTCGAGGTGGCGGCTGTCGTCGATGGCGACGTCGAAGTTCC
>JAGQRC010000589.1 GCA_020425835.1 Planctomycetota bacterium
CGAGGGTCTCCCTCGCCGCTTGGCTCGGCGCATCGATCCCTCTGGTGTGGAGCCAACCCGACTGCACGCCGCTCGCGCCCCTCTTCAGCCTGGCCCTGACACCGATCGTCGGCGCGCTTCTCGCGGTGGGGTTCGTCGACGCGGTGATCCTCGTCGGCGTGGGGTCACCGCTGCCGGGCATCGCTGCGCTCTGCAAGGGAACGGGCAGCGTCTTCGTGGCGCTGCTCGAGTCGATCGGTCGAGCCTTCGACGCCTGCCCCGGTACTCCGATGCTCTGGCCTCCACTCCCGGCCGTGACGATTGCCCTCCTCCTCGTGTCCGTGACCATCGTGTGGGCCAAGCGACGGGTGACCAGCGCTGCGCTGGCGACAGCGTTGGGCGCCGCCGTGGTCGCGGTCCCCCCGACCGAGACACCCTCGCTCTCGCTGCCTTCGCTCGGTCGAGGGCAGTCCCTGATCGTGGCGGGGGACCGTGCGACGGTGCTCTTCGATGCCGGAAGTGTGGACCTGCCGCTCGGCGGCAGCCGTGAGATCGTGCGCTGCCTCTGGGCGAAGGGAAGGACGCACATCGACCTGCTGATCCTCTCGCACGCCCACGCGGATCACGTCCTGGCCGCCCCGGATCTCGAGCGGCAGTTGTCGATCGGTGCGATCGCCGTCGGTCCCCGATTCGACGAGAGCGATCTCGGACGCGCGTTGGTCGAGCGTTGGCGTCGGCGATCGATCTCGATCATCCGCCTGCGTCGGGGCGACACCGTCCGGGTCGGCGACATTCGCATCGACACACTCCATCCGTTCGATCGATGGCCGGCATCGCTCACGGTGGGACTGAACGATGACTCTCTCGCCGTTCGGCTGCGAGCAGGACGACTCGACGCGGTCGCACCCGGGGACATCGAAGAGCTCGGCATGAACGCCTGTCCGGTTCCGCCACCCGATCCGGATGCGTGGAGACTGGTGCTGCTTCCTCATCACGGCCGAGCGTCGCGCTCGCTCTCGCGCTGGATCGCGGGGACACGGCCGGATGGGCTGCTCGCTTCATCGACCGGCTCGAGTTGCGAAGCGGTGGAACAGTGGTCGCGACGGGTGCCGACGGTGTTGACGTCGGAACACGGCGACATCCGCTGGCGCCCCGTCGGCGACGCCTGGACGTTCGAGGTCACCGGAGTGCGCTGGAGATCATTCCCGGTCTGGAGTAGCTTCGTGCCCTCGGAGCGGTGAAGGAGGTCCTGGATGTTCGCCAATGCACTCGAACCGGACGACGGACGTGTCGGCAGTCACTCCGCACCGGCGTCCCACCGGAGCGAAGCGGAATCGTCCATCGGTGCCGTGGCCCGCCGCGTCCTGCTCGCTACCGACGTCGCGGTCAAGATCGGTGCCGTCCCGAGCCCGGAGACCCTCGAGGATGATCGGGCGACGCTCGATCCCGTCCCGCTCGGACCGGGAAGGCCGACCGATCTGCGCATCGTGCCCGGTAGCCGGGTGAAGGTCCCGCCCGCCAACGGCATTCGAGATCCCTTACAACGTGTGCGACTCCTTCACGCCCTCGCCAACCACGAACTGCAGGCGGCCGAGCTCTTCGCTTGGGCGCTCCTCTCGTTTCCCGACGCCCCGGCGGACTACCGTCGCGGTCTCCTCGGGATCCTCGACGACGAGTGTCGCCACACACGGATGTACATCGCTCGGCTGGAGGCTCTGGGTGGCCGCTTCGGCGAGTATCCCGTGAGTGGGTACTTCTGGAACAAGGCGCCCGAGCTGACGACCCCGCTGCGGTTCATCTGCGCGATGTCGCTGACGTTCGAGAACGCCAACCTCGATCACACCGTGGACTACGCGGAAGCCGCTCGAAGCGTCGACGACGAGAAGACCGCGGCCCTGATCGATCGCGTCCACGATGACGAGGTCGAGCACGTCCGGTTCGGGTGGACCTGGCTGTCCCGGCTCAAGCGCCCGGAAGAGACGATGTGGCAGGCGTACTGCGCGAACCTCGCCTTTCCGCTCCAACCCAATCGCGCGATCGGCCGCCGGTTCCACGTCGAGGGTCGCAAAGCGGTCGGCATGGACCGCGCGTTCATCGCCGAGCTCGAGCGGTTCACGACGCACGGCCGGTTTCCGCGGTGGGATTGATCGCGTCGAGCTTCGCTTCGCGCCCGACGAGCGACCGGGTGGTCGCGAACCTCGATGAAGAGGATCGATACCGATCGTCCCCGCCGACCGCGCAGCATTCCTCGGCGACCTACCGCGCCCTCGCCGTGGCGGGCTCGCTGCTCAGGATCCACGCGACCGACGGAGCGCAACTCTGGCTCCCCGCTCCCCTCTCGCCGGAGCGTTGTCCGCCGATCGCAGGCGTGTCGACGGTGAGCTTCGAGGTCGGCCGACCGACGACGTTCGAGCGCGCCGACTACTGGTGGATGACGCCGATCGAGGACACCGAGCGCGCCGCGGCGGTCGCCCGCGCGTTGCCGAGACCGTTCGCCCACGAGTGCGCACGCGCCGCCGGACGGGTCCTTCCCGGGTCGAGTGTGATCGATGCCGACGCTGTGACCGCATTGGAGTGGATGCGAGTCCTGCGAGAGGCCGCGACGCACTCGACACTCGGGTGCTGGGTGGTGAAGCCGTCCTACACCGCAGCGGGTCGCGACCAGATTCGGGGATCGTCGGATCCGGACTCGGGTGATGCGAGCGCGGCATGGCAGCGACTTCGGGGACGCGGCACGCTGGTCGTCGAACCGTGGATGGAGCGACTCGCCGACTTCGGAGCGGTCGGGTCGGTCGACGACAACGGCGCGATCGCGCTGGTCGGTCTCCACGAGCTGCTCGTCGACGCGGCGGGACGGTTCCGCGGGATCCGTTGCGCGCGTGACCCGATGCGGCCCCCGTCGCTCACACCGAACGAGGTCGAGCCCCTCGAAGCGACCTTCGCGATGGTCGGGGGACGACTCGCCGACCTCGGCTTCCGCGGCCCCTTCGGGATCGATGCTTACCGCTACCGCGGTCACGACGACCAGATCCACTTCCATCCCCTGTGCGAGATCAACCCACGGACGAGCTTTGGTCGGATCACGCGAACCTGGGTGGATGGTTGGATCGATGGGACCATCGCCGCCGACGCTCCCCCTGCGCCCGACGCGGAGGTCTTCGAGCTCCGGTTCGGCCGAGCGACCCGCGCGCACGACGAGACCCGCGCGCGAACGCCGTCGCTGACCCTCGTGGAAGCAAGGTCGCGCAACGACGGCTGGGTCACTCTGCACTCGCGGTGACCCGTGAGAGCGGAGAACGGGATCCCCGCATCGCAAACTCAATCCCGGCGCACCGCGTCGGTGACCGCGTCGATGATGCGCTCGAGCTCCGGCTCGGTCAGGCTCGCATAGATCGGT
>JAGQRC010000590.1 GCA_020425835.1 Planctomycetota bacterium
TCGACGCAAGACTCGTCGTTCCGAGCGCGCCTCGAGAGAAACGTGGGCGGCGACGCAGGATCCCAGCCGCACCGTCGTATCCCCATCAGAAGCGACCCGATCGTCATCGCACCCATGCGTCGGGTCTTCCTCACTGAGCGCGTGGTCCCGGAGGGACGAGTCCTCGCGAATACCGTGGGGCTCACACGGAGAGCCGTGGGAGCCCGGTCCCGAACCCGGCGAGACACGAAGGGGGTTTCCGATGCGGTCCATCACGGCACTGTGGGTCTTCTCGATGTTCTGTTCCGGTTGTCATTCGATGGTTCAACGGACTTCGCTCTCACGTCTCGATCGGGATCGGCGAGAGGCCACTCCCGAATCGGAGACGCCCGCGTTCGTCCCGAAGAGCGGGTTCTACATCTCGGGGATCCTCCCCTACACCGACGTGGTCGCGAGCGACTTCGATGGCGAGACCGCCGTGGCCGGTGGAGGGTCCGCCGAGATCCTCCCCGAAATCGACGGGGGCTTCGGATTCGGCGGCGCGATCGGCGGTCGCTTCGTGAACACCGCCGTGGAGCTCAACTATCAATCGACGGACCACGATGCCGACTTCCTCGGCATCCCGATCGACGCACGGTTCGAGGCGTGGAACCTCGAAGTACGCCAGTTCTTCATCCGAGACTCCCGAGTCCAACCCCTGGTGCTCGTGGGGGTCGGTCTTCACTCGTTGACCATCGAGGACGGCTCCGTGGGTGCGCTCGGACAGATCCGTGATGCGAAGTACCGAGGGCTCGGCGCGAGTTTCGGCCTCGGGCTCGCGGTGCACGCGACGCGACGACTCTCGTTCTCGTTGGAGGGGGGCTATCGATTCACCTCATTCACACGAGTGGAGGGAGTGGTCGATGGGGAGCTCGAAGACTCTGCGTCGGGAAGCGGACCCTTCCTCGGCTTGCGGGCCGGATTCACGTTCTGACGAGTCCACCGCCGCTCGCATCCCGAGAGTGCCCTCTCCCACCACTGCAGACATCGGAGGTAGATCGAGATGACTTCCTTCTCGCGACTCATCCCGCTCGCGCTTCTGCTCCTCGGCTCCACGGCATGCTCGACGACTCGGACCTATGAAGGAGAGTGTCGTCCTCGCGGCGAAGTCGCCATCGTCCAGGGATCTCTCGCCGGCGCCCTGAACCCGTTCCACTGGGGAGAGCGCGCCGTCGGCTTCACGTGCGACGATCGACGATTGGGCACGTGGAGCAACAAGTTCGAGGTCCTTCCCGGAAGGCACACGCTGGGTGTCATCGTCCCGACCACGGGATTCAACTTCGAGAAGCGCAACCCCATTCCGATGAGCTTCCACGCCGAAGCGGGTCACACGTACGTGGTCCGGGGCAAGAACGAAGGCGTCCAGCCGTTCGGAATCGGCGGCACCCCCGAAGCGTGGATCGAGGACTCGACGTCCGGGGACACGGTCGCCGGTCGACATCCGGACTCCTGATCTCGCAGCAACGGGCTCACGAAGGGTCCCGGCTGACCGCCCGGCTGCATGTGCTCCTTCCATCCTCTCGGCGACGCCATCGAACGCGTCGCCACTCCAACCACCCCCATTCCATCGGAGGTCACGAATGATCCGTCTCACGACTCTCGCGTCGTTCGTCGCGGCGACCGCCATCGCGCAGGGACAAGGAGGCACATCGGTTCCAGCGGGCTCGGTCTCCGGCATCTGGACCGCGTCCGACTCCCCGTTCTCGATCCAAGGCGATCTCAACGTGGGATTCCTCGAGATCGAGCCCGGCGTCGAGATCGTGCTGGAGGGCAACTTCGAGATCTCGGTCGGCGGAACGCTCCACGCCGAGGGCACCGAGAGTCAACCGATCCGCTTCCAGCCGATCACCGGTACCTGGAAGGGCCTGCTGTTCGACCACACTCAGCCGGGGTCTCGTCTTCATCACTGCGTGATCCAGGGCGCTTCCCAGAGTGGGGTGCGCTGCTTCGACTCGGCGCCCGAGATCATCGACTGCATCTTCGAGAGCAACTCGGCCCCCTCTTCGGGAGTCGTTCCGTCGACGGGTCTGAACTCCGGGGGCGGAGGTGGGGGCCTTCGGATCTTCTGCACTCGGCCCCTGGACTTCGAGCTCGTCGGTTGCACGTTCAGCGGCAACAGCTCGTCGGTGAACGGTGGGGGGCTCCGTGCGATCCTGGCCGGCGGTCATCTGACGCTCGTCGACTGTGATTTCGTCGGCAACGGCGCGACGTCGGGCGGTTCGTGTGATCGTGGTGGGGGCGGAGCATTCACCAACTCGGACAGCACGATCCGGAACTGCCAGTTCCGCGGGAACGCCTGCTCGGCGAGCGGCTCTTGCAGTACCGTCGCACGAGGTGGCGGGTTGTTCCTGGGAGGTGGAAGCAATGCGTCGATCGAGAACACGCGCTTCAACAACAATGTGGTCAGCGCGTCCGAGTCGGTACCGTTCGGTGGAGGCTCGGCCACGGCTCGCGGCGGGGGTCTCGCCGTCGTCGGATCGTCGGCCGACCTGGTCAACTGCTTGATCTCCTGCAACTCGACGTCCGCGAGCGGTTCCGGAACCGTGAAGCAAGCGAGCGGACTGCTCGTCGAGAGCAGCGTCGTCGACATCGACCACTGCACGATCGCTCGCAACGGGGACGACGGGATCCGTGGCATCGGCAGCTCCGAGATCTCCGCGATCAACTCGATCGTCTGGGAGAACGCGTCGTCCGGGATCGCGGGCAGTCTCGGTTCCGGGTCGATCACCTACACCTGTGTCCAGGGAACGCCGCTCTTCCCGGGGGTCGGGAACATCAACTTCAACCCTGCGTTCGAGGGAACCGGTTGCAGCTGTGCAGATCTTCGGATCTCGATCGGTTCCCCGTGTGTCAACGCTGCGGATCCGGCCTCGGAGTCGGATGTCTGCTTCCCTCCCTCTTGGGGCGGAGGGCCCCTCGGTCTCGACAACCCGGAAGCGCCCGACATGGGAGCGTTCGGTGGACCGCTCGCCTGCAACTGGTCATCGACGATCTGTCCGCCTCCGTCGGCGGAGTTCACCCGCGGCGACTGCAACCAGGACGCGGACCTGGATGTCGCGGACGCCGTCGCGTCGTTGGACATCTTGTTCGTCGGTGCGACATCCCCCGACTGCGACGACGCGTGCGATGCCAACGACGACGGGGGATTCGACATCGCCGATGTGGTCTACCTGCTCGAGGGGCTGTTCAGCATGGGGGCACTCCCCGCGCCCCCCTCCGGGCAGTGTGGGCCGGACCCCACGCTCGACAGCCTGTCGTGCGTCGCGTTCGATCCGTGCCCGTGACGGTCGGACGGCGCGTCCACGAAGAACTGACGCTTACGGGCAGGTCACCGCGTCGCAACCGAGGTAGGGAT
>JAGQRC010000591.1 GCA_020425835.1 Planctomycetota bacterium
CAGCCAGAAGAGGATTACGTCGAAATTGCGGCGGCCGTTGAGGTCCTCCGGGCCGTCGAACACCGGCGGTGTCGGGTGGGACACGAAGAGGTGGATCGAACGATCGCCGACGCGAACCGGCAGGTCCCAGTGCGACTTGCTCGACAAACGCATCCCGTCGCGGGCCTCCGACGACAGCTCTGCCGGGATGTGGTGGCCGGGCAGGTCCTTCCACCGGAACATCTGGAACGTCCGCACTCGGTGATCGTCGAAGGGAAGGCGAGAGAGGACGGCCATCGAGTACTGGCCCGGGTAACTCCCGTACCCGAAGCAGTCGCCGCCATAGCGGCGCGTCCCCTCGTCCTCTGCGGTCGCGACGACCCCGTCACCGTCGAGGTCGATCCCGCTCAGGCGGCCGGTGTTGTTGGGCGCGATGAACAGGTGCGGGTAACGGATCGGCTGCTCTCCCGAAGCGAGGTAGCTCTCCTCGAAGCACCGCGCGTCGGCCTCGAGTCGATCGGGGTGCGAGAGATCGTGGTCGATCTCCTGCACCACGAGGATGTCGGGTCGGACTCGCTGAACGATGCGTGCGGCCGCCACGACCTGCGGATCGGTGCCCGCGCCGCCGTCGTCGACCCGACGGAGCTTCGTCGTCGAGAGCTCTCGAACGTTGAAGACGGCAATGCGCAGACGGACCGGCTCGGCGGCCACGCGATCCGCACCGAACGCGCGCGGCGAAGCCTGCGCGGCCGAATCGGACCCGCGCGGGGCGGTCCCGCAGCCGGTCGCGCCGAGGATCACGACGACGAACGCGAGCCCGACGGCCATTCGGGAGGGGCCGGTGCTCACTCCTCGTAGGCTTCGATCGGCGGACAGAGGCAGACGAGGTTGCGGTCCCCGTAGGCGTTGTCGACGCGGTTGACGGCGGGCCAGAACTTCCGATCCCGGACCCACGGCAGCGGGAACGCCGCGACCTCGCGGGAGTAGGGTCGATCCCACTCCCCAGCGATGTCGTGGATCGTGTGCGGCGCGTTCTTCAACGGGTTGTTCTGCGCGTCGATCGCCCCGGAGTGGACCTGATCACACTCCTTCCGGATCGCGATCATGGCTTCACAGAAGCGATCGAGCTCGGCCTTCGATTCACTCTCGGTCGGCTCGATCATCAGCGTCCCCGCCACCGGCCAGGACATGGTCGGCGCGTGGAATCCGAAGTCCATCAATCGCTTCGCGAAGTCGTCGACCACGATACCGTTCTTCGACAACGGCCGTGTGTCGATGATGCACTCGTGCGCGACCATTCCGTTGGGCCCCGTGTAGAGAACGTCGTAGTGGCCCTCCAACCTCTTTGCGATGTAGTTCGCATTGAGGATCGCCACTTGGGTCGCCCGAGTCAGCCCGTCGCGTCCCATCATCGAAATGTACGACCAGCTGATCGGCAGGATGCTCGCCGAGCCCCACGGCGCGGCCGACACGGCGGAGATCCCCGTCTTCGGCCCCGCTTCCGGCGTCAACGAGTGCGTCGGGAGGAACGGACACAAGTGCTCGGCGACGCCGATCGGTCCGACACCCGGCCCCCCACCGCCGTGCGGGATGCAGAAGGTCTTGTGCAGGTTGAGGTGCGCCACGTCCGGACCGAACTCGCCGGGTTTGCAGAGGCCGACGAGTGCGTTCAGGTTCGCGCCGTCCATGTAGACCTGACCGCCACGGTCGTGAACGATCTGGCAGATCTCTCGGATGCTCTCTTCGAACACGCCGTGCGTCGACGGATAGGTCACCATCAGCGCACCCAGGCGATCCGCGTTGGCGTCCGCCTTCGCACGCAGGTCCTCGAGATCGATGTTCCCATGGTCATCACACTTCGTGACGACCACCTTCATTCCCGCCAGCGCGGCGCTGGCCGGATTCGTCCCGTGCGCAGAGCTCGGAATGATGCAGACGTCGCGATGCTCATCCCCGCGAGAACGGTGGTAGGCACGAATGACGAGCAACCCCGTGTACTCGCCCTGTGAGCCGGCATTGGGCTGGAGCGACACCCCCGCGAACCCGGTGATCTCGGCGAGCTGGCCCTCGAGCTCTCGGATCATCTCCAGGTAGCCCGCCGCCTGGTCGAGCGGAGCGAAAGGGTGGACCCGACCGAACTCCGGCCAAGTGACCGGGATCATCTCGCTCGTGGCGTTGAGTTTCATGGTGCAAGAGCCCAGCGGGATCATCGACGTCGTCAGGGAGAGGTCCTTGGCTTGGAGCCGGTGCAAGTAGCGCAGCATCTCGGTCTCGGAGTGGTAGAGCTCGAAGACCGAGTGCTCGAGGCAGGGCTTGGATCGCCGCAGCGCGCCGGGAATGCTCTCGGCCGCGTCGCGGTCCCAAGCGTCGAGCGGGAAGTCGTCTCGTCCGGTGAAGACCTGGAGCACCGCCACCACGTCTTCTCGACGAGTGGTCTCGTCGAACGAGACACCGACGGTGTCGCCGTCGATCCTGCGCAAGTTGATGTGCACTTCACGAGCGCGCGCCAACATCTCATCGGCGCGCCCCGGCGTCGACACGGCGAGCGTGTCGAAGTAGGCGGGAGCGTCTCCCTGGCCGGCGAGCGAGAATCCGCCCTCGGCGAGGCCCCGGGCCAGGAACCCGGTCAGCCGGTGGGTACGCCGCGCGATCCGGGTCAACCCGTCGCGCCCGTGGTAGGCCGCGTACATGCCGGCGATGACCGCGAGGAGCACCTGCGCCGTGCAGATGTTGCTCGTCGCCTTCTCCCGACGGATGTGCTGCTCGCGCGTCTGCAACGTCAAGCGCAGGGCGTCGCGCCCCCGTGCGTCCTTCGAGACGCCGATGATCCGGCCCGGACACTGCCGTGTGTACTCCGACTTCGTCGCGAAGAACGCCGCGTGCGGTCCACCGAAACCCAACGGAACGCCGAAGCGTTGCGAGTTGCCGATCACGATGTCCGCGCCGAGATCTCCCGGGCTCTCGAGCAGGGTCAGAGCGAGCAGGTCGGTCGCGACCACCACCAGCGCGCCCTGGCCGTGCGCCACCTCCATCAGCGGCCGCGGATCCTCGATGCGTCCCAGGGTGTCGGGGTACTGGACGAGGGCCGCGAACACCGATCCGTCGGTCGGAAAGGTGGATGGGTCACCGACGACGACATCGATGCCGAGCGGCTCCGCTCGCGTGCGGACGACCTCCACGGTCTGGGGGTGCACTCGCGACGAGACCCAGAAGCACTGGCCCTCGTGTTTCTTCTGCACCGACCGGCAGAGGTGCATCGCTTCGGCCGCGGCAGTCCCCTCGTCGAGGAGCGAGGCGTTCGCGATGTCCATGCCGGTCAACTGGCACACCAGCGTCTGGAACTCGAACATCGCCTGGAGGGTGCCCTGGGCGATTTCCGGCTGATAGGGCGTG
>JAGQRC010000592.1 GCA_020425835.1 Planctomycetota bacterium
CGTTCGCGAGCCTCGAGAAGACCGGCGACGAGTGGCGACAGGACTGTATCGGCTGCCACGTCCTCGGCTACGGTCAGTCGTTCCTCCTGCCGGCGGACGCCGAGCCCTACAAGAACGTGCAGTGCGAGTCGTGCCACGGGCTGAACCCAGGACACCCCGAGGAGCCCGAGACGCATCCATGGCCGAAGATCAAGGAGTCGACCTGTTTGACCTGCCACAACAAGGCTCAGACGCTGGTCGAGTTCCAGTTCCTGCCGATGAAGCGGCAGGTCCAGTGCCCCCCGATTCAGCGTTGAATCGACGCGGTGCACGGTGTAGTGGCAGCTCCTCGAGAAACTCAATCCGGCCGACGAGGGGTGCTTCGCGACGGCGAGGCGTCCCTCGTTCTCGTTCCGGCCCCGACCCTGACTCCCTTCTAGATCGGAAGTGCCCGTGCCCCATCCCCCTCGAGAGACGAAGCGCGTGGCCGAGAGCGCGATCGAGATGCGGGAGTTGGTGCTCCCCAACGACACCAACACCCACGGGAACATCCTCGGGGGCAAGGTGCTCCACCTCATCGACATCGCCGCCGCCATGTGTGCGATGCGACACTGCAGGAAACCGGTCGTCACCGCGTCGATCGACGAGGTCCAGTTCCTCAATCCGATTCCCGAGGGTCACTTCGTCGAGTTGAAAGCGTCGGTCAACTACGTCGGTCGCACCTCGATGGAGATCGGCGTCAAGGTGATGAGCGAGGATCCGATGACGGGTGAGATCCTTCACACGTCCTCCGCATACCTCACTTTCGTCGCGCTCACCAAGTCGAAGACGCCCTCCGAAGTCCCCGACCTCGAGCTGACGTCGGAGATCGAGAAGGCCCGCTACGAGCGCGGCCGCCAACGCATGGAGGCGCGGAAGGCCCACCGAGTCCGGGAGTAGTCCCCGTTCCCCGGCCTCCCCCTTCCCACTCACCGGCGGCCCAAGGCTCCATTCAGCGCCGAGCGCATGGCCTCCCGCGGAGCTTCCTGACCGGTCCACCGCTCGAACGCCGCCGCACCCTGGTGCAGGAGCATCCCCGTCCCATCGATCGCGGTCCGACCGAGTTCCCGGGCCGCCTCGATCAGCGGCGTGCTCGAACCGTCCGCGCGGTAGATGCAGTCGAAGACGCCCCCCACTTCGTCCAGCCACTCGAGTGGCACCGGGGTCGCGTCGTCGAGATCCATCCCGAGAGGGGTGCCGTTGATCAGGAGACGAGCCCCACGGATCGCGTCCGCCGCCTCCACTCGGTCGCGCAACGGAATCGGCTCGATCGAGACCCACGACCCGATCTGCGAGGCGTACTTGCGCAGCGCTTCGCACAGCTCCTCACTCGCTTCGAGCTTCCGGGCGGCCACCCCGATCGCTCGCGCGCCACACTGGATCGCACCCGCCACCGCGGCTCGCGCCGCGCCGCCGGCGCCGAGAACGACGACCCGCTCGTCGATCAGATCGAGCTCCGCTTCCGAGACCGACCCGACGAACCCGGCGACATCGGTGTTGAAACCGACGAGCTTCGCGCCGTCGCGCGCGGCACTGTTGATCGCCCCGATCGCCACGGCATCGGCCTCGATCTCGTCGACGAGCTCGAGCGCCGCGCGCTTGTGGGGGATCGTGAAGTTGCACCCGAGCATCCCGGCGTGCCGCGCTTCCTCGAAGCGCTCGGCGAGTTCCTTGGGCCGGACGCCGACCGCTTCGTAGGACCAGTCGGTCAGACCGAGAGCCTCGAACGCCGCGCGCTGGAGAACCGGGGACAGGGAGTGCTCAACGGGCCAACCGAACAGGAGCACTCGTCGAGGGGATCGATTCACGATGGAGTCCTTCTCGAAGCCGCACGGCACGCCAGCTGCGATCGCGCCGACGCCCGCTTCAATGAAACGCGTTCCGTTCCCTCTCTCGGATGAGCGACGGTAGACTGTTGCATGCCTCCGCCGAATCGAATCCGAAAGACGTCCCCATGCCATCTCCGGTCCGCTACTGCCTGCCGATCTGTCGGGGCTCGTGGAGCCAAGCGCTCGACACCCTTCGCCGCTCGACCGACCGCTTCGATCGGTTCGAGCTCTGGATCGACCGGATCACCGACGACACCGGACGTCCGCTGGACCTCGACGGGCTCGCGCCGCTCCTGCGAACGGGGTCGTCCCTCGAGCCCGACCGGTTGATCGTCGTGTGGGGTCGCCCGTCCGACGGTCGCCCCCCCGCACCCCTCGCCTTCGATCCTGCCGCTCTCTTCCCGACACTCCGGCAGCTACCGCTGACCGTGGACCTCGATCTCGATCATCAGGACGCGCTTCTCGTCGAGCTCGCCGCCCCCGCCTCGGATCGCCCCTGGCGTTCGATCATCTCTCACCACGACTTCGAAGCCACGCCCTGCCGGAGCGAACTCGATCGCAAGGTCGATGCGATGGTCGCCGCGGGAGCCGACATCGTGAAGATCGCCACCCGATGCCGATCGCCACGCGACGCCCTGCGGCTTCTCGACCTCGGTCTCGATCTGCGCGACCGCGGCCAGTCCCATGTCGTCGTCGGCATGGGTCCCCACGGTGTCGCGACTCGCGTCCTCGGACCGCTCTGGTCGAGCCAGTGGGCCTACGCTCCGGAGGCACCCGATGCGGCGTCGGCCCCTGGCCAGCTGACTCGCGACACGCTCGCCCGGATCTTCGAGTCGCTGCTCTGACCAAGCGGCCCTTCGAAGAACTCGCTCCGGCCGAGAGCCCGAGCTTCCGGCGCCCAGCGCAGCGAAGCTCGACGAATCTACCGAGCCTGCCGAGGAAGCTCTTTCGAGGGAGGCTCAACAATCGAGACAGCGAATCTCATCGAAGATGTCCGACTCGACATCCGGCGTGTCGATGGCGTAGTTGATCAGGATTCGCACCGCCTTCGAGGCGTCGTCGAGATCGTACTTCTCCACCATCGCCTTCAGGTACTCGTGCTGCTTCGCCTTGAGTTGGATCGAGTGGTTCTCGTTCGGCGCCACGCGGCCCCCTTCGTTTCGTCGGACAGAGCAATCGCCACCGGTGGATCGAGCGGCGGGGCCCGCGGGGCGCGACCCGGCGACACTCGACGCGCACAGCCGGGCCGCTGCCCAGTGCTGCCGCCACCGCCGTCCACACCCTCACCGAGGGCGCAGGTTATACCGCGCCGCCGTCGATTCCGCGCCCCGTTTCGCATACCATGCCGCGCCCATTGCCGCCCGGGAGGATTCAGCGATGTCGAACTCAGATGCTCGAGGGAGCGTCCGTGACGCTGCCCGCCAGATGATCACCACGCCGCTCGGCGAACGGACCGTCTTCCGGCTCGACGCCGTGAAGGAGGCGGGTCTCGGCGATCCGGCGAAGCTCCCCTACT
>JAGQRC010000593.1 GCA_020425835.1 Planctomycetota bacterium
TCCCGCCTCGACCAGTTGGCGAACCAGGGGCGGGGGACGCAGTCGATCCTGGTCTGGATCATCGTCGAGCCGGTCGGCCATCCCGTTGGCGACGTAGGAGAGCGTGTCGAGACCGACGACGTCCGCCGTGCGGAGCGTGGCGCTCTTCGGTCGACCGATCAACGGGCCGGTCAGCGCGTCGACATCCGCGACGGTCAGCCCCGTGTCGAGCATCCGGTACATGGCGTCGAGGAGAGCGAAGACGCCGAGTCGGTTGGCGATGAAGTTGGGGGTGTCCTTCGCGACGACAACCCCCTTGCCGAGACGCTCTTCCGCGAACCGTCGGAAGCCAGCGATCAGCTCCGGGTCGCTCTCGGGGCCACCGACGATCTCCATGAGTTCGAGGTAGCGTGGCGGGTTGAAGAAGTGCGTCGCGAAGAATCGGGGGCGGACGCCGGCGGGGAGCGCTTCGGACAGCTGTCCGATCGAGAGACCCGAGGTGTTGGTCGTCAGGATCGTTCGCAGTCCGAGGTACGGCGCGATGCGCACGAGCACATCCTGCTTGATCGAGAGGTCCTCGATGACCGCTTCGACGACCCAGTCGACCTCCTCGAGCCTGTCCAGGTCCTGGTCGATGGTGCCGAGGCTGACGAGTTCGACCGCTCGTCGGTCGAAGAAGGCCGCGGGTTTCGCCCGGACCGCCGCGTCGAAGCCCTGTCGGACGATTCGCGTGGCGACCCGAGGATCGTCGACACCCCAACCACGGGCGCGCTCGTCCTCGCTCGGTTCGGTCGGTTGTCGGTCGAGGAGCAGTGTTCGGATTCCGGCATTGGCGAGGTGCGCCGCGATCGCGGCACCCATCACGCCCGCTCCGATCACCGCGGCGCGTTCGATCGGTTTCGATTCCACTGGGGCTCCTCCCGGAGTCGGGTCACGTTCCGCGTCGGAGGACATATAATCCCCGCCGCGCTCGAACGGCAATGCTCACCGTGCCGGTTCGGCCCGGGAGTCGTTACCGTCATCGATCTCTCGCCCTCAAGACTTCGGCTGCGCGGAGTCGATGACTGATGTCGTGTTTCGGAAGCGCGGGAGCGGGAAGGGCACTCGGTGTCGAGTCGCCGCGACGGTGCTGGCCACCCGAAGCTCGGGCCCTCGAGTGTCATCGAGTCCCGATCTCTCGGCGATCGAACTCCCGGACCGACGCGCCTCCTCCGGAGACGACCTTCGGTTCGGATACTCGGAACTCGTGTCCTGTCCCCGAAGCTCGCGGTTGTTTCACCGGCTCTCGACGCCCGGCGCCGCTCCTCGTCGGAGTTGCTCAGCCGACGCGTCACCGTGCCGCGCCCGAGGCGCGGTACCGCTCGGTGAACTTCGCGCGGACCCTCGAGACGGGACACTCGATGCTCGGAAGGACCTGGTGGGATGCTCCTCGCCGTCGCCGTCCTCGCTAGCGTGCTGGCTCTCGCCTGCTTGTACCGTGGCTGGACACGCCTCGCGTGGATCGGCCCCATTGCGACCGTGCTCACCGTCTGGGCGGTCCGCTACGAACCCGGACTCGCGTGGTAGATCGTCTCGGTCCCGTTCGCCGGGCTCGTCGTCGGCCTCGGCCTGCCGCCCGTGCGCCGCGCGTTGGTGACGCCGCACGTCCTTCGCGCCGTGAAGGGCATCCTCCCGACCATGAGCGAGACCGAGCAGGTCGCGCTCGATGCCGGCACGGTCTGGTGGGACGCGGAGCTCTTCTCGGGGGCACCGGACTGGTCGAAGCTCGAGGGGACGCTCGAAGTCGGGCTCTCCGAGCGCGAGCAGGAGTTCCTCGATGGACCCGTCGAGGAGCTCTGTCGCATGTCGACGGACTGGGAGATCGAGCAGCGGGGCGATCTCCCTCCCGAGGTCTGGGACTTCGTCCGCGAGAAGCGCTTCTTCGGGATGATCATCCCTCAGAAGTACGGTGGGCTCGAGTTCTCGGCGCAGGCGCACTCGGCGGTCGTGGCCAAAGTGGCGAGCCGCTCCACCGCGTTGGCCGTGACGGTGATGGTGCCGAACTCACTCGGCCCGGCCGAACTCCTGCTCCACTACGGCACCGAGGAACAGAAGGACTACTTCCTGCCTCGTCTCGCCTCCGGGGAAGAGATTCCCTGCTTCGCATTGACGGAGCCCGGAGCGGGCAGTGATGCGGGCTCGATCGCGAGCGATGGCGTGGTCTGTCGAGGCGAGTTCGAGGGTCGCGAGGTTCTCGGCATCCGTCTGAACTGGAACAAGCGGTACATCACCCTGGCTCCGGTCGCCACCATTCTCGGTCTCGCGTTCCAGCTCCGGGACCCCGACGGATTGCTCGGCGGCGAGGAGCACCTCGGGATCACTTGCGCGCTGATCCCCACGGGGTTGCCCGGTGTCCATGTCGGGGACCGCCACGATCCGATGGGGTCGGCGTTCATGAACGGCCCGACGACCGGCGAGGACGTGTTCGTTCCGATCGACTCGATCATCGGCGGCCAGGCGATGGCGGGGCGCGGCTGGATGATGCTGATGCAGTGTCTCTCCGTCGGGCGTGGGATCTCGCTCCCGTCGTTGTCGGCCGGGGGGGCGCAGCTGTGCGCTCTGTCCGTCGGAGCCTATGCGACCATCCGCGAGCAGTTCGGTCTGGCGATCGGCAAGTTCGAGGGAGTGCAAGAGGCGCTGGCTCGGATCGGCGGCAAGTGTTACGCGGTCGAAGCGATCCGCCAGATCACTGCTGCCTCCGTCGACGCCGGCGAGAAGCCGTCGGTCGTCTCGGCCATCGCGAAGTGCTACGCGACCGAGCAGATGCGTCAGGTGGTCACCGATGCGATGGACGTCTTCGGCGGAGCGGGGATCTCCCAGGGCCCGGCCAACATCCTCGGTGGTGCCTATCGCTCGCTGCCGATCGGGATCACCGTCGAGGGTGCGAACATCCTGACGCGGACCATGATCATCTTCGGGCAGGGTGCGCTTCGCTGTCACCCGTTCGCTCAGCACGAGATCCGCGCGGCCGCGACCCGCGACGTGCCGGAGTTCGACCGTGCGTTCTTCGGGCACGTCGGCTTCGTGTTCCAGAACGCGGCACGAGCGCTCGTCCACGGTCTGACCGGTGGCCTCCTGGCGAGCTCCCCGATCGGTGGTCCGCTGTCCGCGTACTACCAAGGCATCGGACGGATGAGCGCGGCGTTCGCCATCGCCGCCGATGTCGCGATGGGGACACTCGGTGGAGCGCTGAAGCGCATGGAACGTCTGACCGGTCGCCTCGCCGACACGTTGTCCTGGATGTACATCGCCTCGGCCTGCCTCGAGAAGTTCCGCATCGACGGTCGACCGGAGCGCGATGAGGTCTTCGTGAAGTGGGTCTGTGAGCATGCGCTCTACGAG
>JAGQRC010000594.1:0-661 GCA_020425835.1 Planctomycetota bacterium
CGCATTCTGACCGCGAACCTCGACGGCAGCGGACTCGCGGTTCTCAGCACCGCGATCTTCAACCCCAATGGAATCGCGCTCGACCCGTCGGTCGCCACGCTGTACGTCGCCGACCACACGGACGGGACCATCGAGGTTCTCGGGACCGACGGCTCTGGTCCGACGACGATCTACAGCGCTGGTGTGCAGCCGATCGGCGTGGGGTTGGCCCTCGACAACGGGCCGTCGTCGCCGAGATTCCACCGAGGGGATGCCAACGATGACGACCTCGTCGACATCTCCGATGTCGTCTTCGCGCTGGCGGCCCTCTTCATTCCGGGGAGTCTCGCCGTGGGCTGCGAGGACGCCGCGGACGTGAACGACGACGGCGTGTTCGACATCGCCGACGCCTCCTACTTGCTCCTGAGCCTGTTCGTTCCTGGGTCGTTCCCGCCACCACCGCCGACCCATCCCGACTGCGGATTCGATCCGACGCCCGACGGCTTGGATTGCGTGACTTCGACCTGTCCCTGAGGAGGTTCGAGATGACCGTTCTCCCGATGCGGCACTTGTTGTGGGTCTCCATCATCGTTGGTCTCGGGTCTTCTTCCTCGTACGGTTTCGTGCGAGGTGACGCCAATGCGGACGGAGGGATCGACATCGGCGATGCCGTCACCATTCT
>JAGQRC010000594.1:680-3345 GCA_020425835.1 Planctomycetota bacterium
CTCGAGTGTCCGGATCGCGGCGACACCAACGACGACGGTGCGATGGACATCTCCGATGCCGTCTACTTGCTCTCTGCCTTGTTCGTTCCCGGTAGCCCGACGCCACCCGCCCCCTATCCGGACGAGGGCGACGATCCCACGCCGGACTCGCTGACACCGGATTGTCCGCCCGTCGGACCCGTCGGACCGGGCGCGTTCTTCACGATCGCGCGCGGCGACGACTCGAACGCCCCCGCGGGGGACTACATGATCTACGACAACATCGGGTGGGGGAGCTTCTGGGCGATGCACGCGTCGGGATCACCACCGACCGTCGACTTCTCGGTCGACATCGTGGTGGCGGTCGTCCGGGCCTTCCCGAACTTCGAGCACTGTCTCGACATCACGTCGCTCGAGGACGACTTCGTGAACACGATCATCGAGGTCGAGCACCAGAGGGAGAACCTCCCGTGCGCGCTGTACATCCTGCCGACGACGCCCTACCACATCGTTCGTTGGGAGAACGCACAGTCCGCGACTCCGTCACCGCTCGCGGTCGAGACGTTGATCGACGTCTGTCCGTTGGTCTGTCCGTAGCAGCCCGCGCATCCGCGTCCGCCGCTACTCGTCCCCGCAACCGAATCCCGGGAAGGGGGCCAGTGGCGGCGGCCCGAAGTCGAAGAGGAACGCGGCAAGGTAGAGCGCGTCGGCGAGATCGATCCCACCGTCCGACGTCAGATCTCCCGCCGTGGCGGGAGCCGAGAACGACGCGCCGAAGAACACGTGGTCGAGGAGCAGGAAGAAGTCGACCAGCTCGACCTCTCCGTCGTGGTCGAGATCCCCGCGGACGAACAGTGGTCCGTCGCACTGGCACTCGTCCGGGACCCCGTTCCCGTCGAGATCGGAGACGGATCCTGCGATGATCTCGAGACCGTCGCCGAGCCCGTTGCAGTTGCAGTCGACCAGATCGATCGGGAGCGGCGTCCCTCCGGTCACGACCAGTGCGTAGTCGGCATCGAGCTCCGGGCTCTCGGGACGCCCGTCGACGTTGACCTCGGTGGCGATCACTTCGATCTTCCAACAGCCGTCCAGCGGAACGGGAACGAAGACGTTCTCCACCGTGTCCAGGTGATCCGGGTCGCCTCCGGGTTGCGACCACACTCCCGTCGACAGGCCGCGGTTGCCCCAGTACGCGGTGCCGCTCGGTGAGGTGACCCGCAGCGTCAGATCGTTCACGCGGTGGATCGCGGCGGAGGGGATCGCCGGGGGATCCATGTAGACCAGCGTGACCCGCAGCGCGGGGCTGCCCTCCGCGTGGACCCTCTGCACGTGAGTCTCGAACGGGGCGATCGGGCGGCTCTCATCGATGACCAGCGCGGTGGGTCCCCACTCTTCGAGCCATGCGAGGTCTGCACGGCCCCAACCCTGACGCGCGCGGGAGAGGTCGTCTGCCGGGGCCGAGAACGAGTAGGGGACGGCCGCATTGACGAGCAACGCGCGGACGGTCGCCGCGTGAGGGCGTGCGTCGAACGGGCTGAGTCCCGCACCGATCGTGTTCCCGAAGTGCTCATCGATCCACATGCCGATGACCAGACCGGCGCAGCCCGCCACGATGGCGGTGGCCGCGCTCGTTCCGCCGAAGACGCTCGTGTAGGCGTCGAGGTCCGGGCTCGTGATGGTTCGAATGCTGTCGTAGAAGTGGACGAGGTCGGGCTTGACGCGACCGTCGGACGCCGGTCCGTAGCTGGCCGAGACCCCGCTGCCGCAGCCCCAGCAGTCGTTCGTCGAATCCGTGTCGTTGAAGTGGCGGACCCCGCCGACCGAGATCACGTTCTTCGCCCAGGCCTGGGGTCGGGAGAGACGGCTGCCTGTGTTCGACTGCGACTGCACGTGGAGCACGTCGAAGTCGAACGTCGCCGCATCCAGATCGGAGGTCAGCGTCGTGTACTCGAGGGACAGCCCGGTGCCGACACTCGCGCTCTGGAACATCGCGAAGAGGGGGAACTCGACGAGCTCCGCCGTGTGCTGGTAGCGATCGAACGCGGGGTCGGCGTCCCAGGCCGCGACGATCCCCTGGCCGTCCGGGAGGAGCCCGCGCGCCGTGGGGTCGAGGAGGCCATCCGCGAAGAGGATTCCCGACGTCGACGCGCCATGGCTGTCCGCGGGTACGGGCGTGTGCAGGATCAGCGGATTCGACAGGAACTCGGAGTGTCCGAGGTTGAAGCCGAGATCGAGGACCTCCCCGCGGATCCCCAGGCCGGTCCACCCGTGCCCGGTCTCCAGCGCGAGCGCACCGGTGACCGCGCGGACGATGTTCATGTCCGCGCCCCAAGGTTGCCATCGATCGATGAACGCGACTTCGTTCCAGCTCGCGGCGGCGACGAGCGTGGCTCGCGAGAGCGTGCACTGGATCAGCCGGTGTCCGCAGCTCTCGGAGTGAACGATGGTCCCCGGTGCCCCCGCGGAGCCGAGCGAACGAAGTCGCTCGGCGACGACCGACTTCTCCGCGGGATCGAACACCATGATGACGACGCGGACGGAGGCGTCCGCGGGCTCCGCGAGCAAGGACTCCTCGAGTCGATAGCTCGACAGGTAGGGACCGATCCAACGCACGAAGGGAGCGCGGAGCGCGACCGGCGCCGGATCGTCACCGCGCCAGCGCACCAGGAACGATCGATCGGGCAGG
>JAGQRC010000595.1 GCA_020425835.1 Planctomycetota bacterium
GACGAACGCGAGTTGCGCCACGTCGCCGCGCCGAGGTCCGCCGCGCCCCGGCGACTCCTGCGGGATCGAGGACGAGAGAGTGACCACGCCATCTCCCCCGGCGAACATCGCACCGCCGCCTCCACCCGGGCCGGCTGCGGCGGAGCTCGGCGATCCGATTCGCGCGAGCGTCACGTTTCGACCCGCGCGCCCACCGGAGTTCCCTCCCGCCGTCGCGTGGCTCTGGCCGATCACGACCCCCGTCGGCGACGTCTCGATCCAACCGCCGTCGCCGCCGGGTCCACCGCCCGGTCCCGCTCCACCGCCGGCCGCGGGCGAGCTACTGGACCCCGGCGCGCCTGCGCTGCCGTCGAGATCGATCGCGCCGGAGATCGACACGACCACCGTCGCCGGATCGCCGACACCGGAGCATCGGATGACGACCGGACCCGAGCCCACGATCGTGAGACTCGCTCCCGCCTCCTGAACGAAGGTCCGGCAGTCGAGCGTCCCCGACCCGGAGCCCGGGACGAGGGTCACCGGACCGGAGATGGAGGTCAGGTCCACCAACGAGCCGAGATCGGTGTTCAACTCGTACATCTCGCCGGCGGCGAGGACGACATCCAAGGTGCCTTCACCCCACGGAAGCGGGACGGGATCATCACCGGTCGTCAGCTGCCCGCTTCCCCACGCCGCGTCCGGCGAAGCGACCGTGTCGAGATAGGTGTCGTCGCCGAACTCCTCTCGAACGGTCGCGGAAGGAGACACGGAGTTGTCGATCGCCAGGTCGGGCGACTCGTAGTGGACGCCGGGGAGTGAGAAGGTCTCGCAGATGAACGGGACCGGGTTCGGATCGACGATGCGGAACCGCAGCCGGGTTCCGCGAACCTCGGATGGGAGATCCGCTTCCGTGTCCCAGTAGAAGGTGTGGAGCGCCCCGCCGCCGACGATCGCGGGTAGACCACTCGGCGCGATGGGCGCCCCGGTATGGAGGAACGCTCCTTCGTCGACCGAGAGTCCGGTACAGGGTTGCCACTCCGATCCAGGCAGTTGCGTGTCGTCGTACCAGTCGATCTCGACGTCGTAGCTCGATTGGGGTGGATCCATCGCCAAGAGGAACGTGATCGGTACGACGCCGGTCCGCACTCCCGACGGCACCGAGCAGCCGACGATCGTCCCCGGAAGGTCTTCGTACTCGCCGGCGGCGACACTCTGTCGGACGGGCACGATGATCGAGTTCGACGGCTCGCCGAAGTCCGCGGTGTTGACGCGGAGGTATGACGTGACACACGGCGCGGTGATCGTCGTTGGGGAGTCGAAGAAGAGGGTGCGCACTTCGAACCCCGGCGCGAGCGGAACCGTCGGAGCCGTCGCGTCGCCGAACAGCAATTGCACTCCCGTGAGATCTACCCCATCGGGCTGGTCGACGTCGGGGGACAGACCCAGGGAACCGATGCCGTAGACCTGGAGCTCCGGCGATACGAGCTGTCCTGCGAGGTCGGTCACCAGGAACGGCTCACGATCCCGTCCGGCCGAGAAACCGACGATCTGGGGCCGGATGGAGAACGAGATCGATGTCGGCGAGACCGATGTCACTCCCGAGATGGGGTCGTGGACGCGATACTCGAGGACTCCGTACGGCACTCCGGACGGCACCGACACCTCGACCTCGGCCCGCGGCAACTGAGCCGATGGAGTCAGCCCGAGGGGTGTCACCGACACCACCGAGGCCGCCTGCACGACGGCGCCGGAGTCCGTGCGGAAGTCGACTCGATTGTTCGAGGGAACGGGGTCGTATCCCAACACCTCGACCGCGATGACTTGGCCCGGGTGCAGCGCGAGCGGATCGGTCGGGAGCAGGAACGGCGTGGGCGGAATCGGAGTCGAGAGCGTGAGGATCGTGCTCGCCGATCCCCCGAGGTTGGAGACCGTGACCTGGTAGTCGACTTCGGGCGTCTCGACGGTCGGGGTCCCGGAGATCACTCCCGTCGACGGATCGAGGCTCGAACCGGGCGGCAGGTCCGGAGTCACCTCGTACGTGACGAAGTCCATGGGGTACGGCGCCAAGGAGAAGGGCACATCGACGTATGCCGTCAGGCTGCTCTCCGGATACTGGAGCCCCATGGGTGGAGTGGGCAGGATCACCTGAAACGTCACGATCGTGAACACACTGCCGAACGGATTGCTCGCGGTCACGAGATAGTCCGTCGTCGGCGACTCGACGAGCGCCACGCCACTCAGCACCCCCGTCGAGGTATCCAGCTCCAGACCATCGGGGAGCGCGGGGATGATGGCGAAGGTATCGACAATGCCGATCACCGTCGGCTCGAGCGAGAGCCGGTCGTAGCCCGCGATCAACATCCCGGGCGGAGCGGGGTAGCTGATGGAGGTCGGAGGCATGGGGGCCACGATGGCGATCTGGATCGTCGTGAACGTGCTCCCCGTACCGCCGGAGGCAACGATCGCGTAGTCCTGGAAGGGCTGCAGCACCGTCGGAGTGCCCGAGATGACACCGGAGTCGGGATCGATCGACAGCCCGTCGGGTAGTGCGGGAACGACCTCGTAGAGATCGACGGGCCCTCCACTCACCGACGGTTGGTTCGGCTGGATCTCGACTCCGACGAAGTACTCGGCCATCGGGTTCGAGTAGGTCAACTCGGTTGGCGGTGCGCAGGGAGTGTAGGCCACGCATTCCAACGAATCGGCGGTGGGATCGACGCCGCAGGTCGACGGCCCCGGGCTCGGTGGCTGCGGGGAGGCGACGATGAACAACGAGGCGAGAGAGAAGGAGGGATCGGCGACGTTGAAGAGGCCATCGTCGTTCGCGTCCGCGGCCTTGGCACAGCTCGGCTGCGGCGAACCGATCACGAACAAGGCCATCAAGCTGTAGACGGGATCGGAGACATCGAAGACCCCGTCCGCATTGGAGTCTCCTCGACGAAAGGAAACCTGGCCCTCCGCATTCGAGAGAGCGAGAACGACAACGCCGAAGACAGCGAGGCACAGGATTCGCGCCCGTTGTTCGACAGAACGGTGTTGGACAGACATGACACTCCGAAAGGACTGGGGCCGCATGGCCAGTCGGCGCGAGGACTGAGACTTCCGCTGCAACTGCGCTGGACGGGGTACCCGCTCGAGTTGGAGCCCTCCCGTTCGCGCCGGCGGAACCCGGCGAAGCTATGCGCTGATCATCCGCCGGTCAAGAAACGGTCGACTCGCTGAGGTGACCGACCAGAAGTGAAGGCGGGCCGACGACGGTGTGGTCACACGGGGCCGACTCGAGGTCGGTCCGAATGAGGTGTCGGTTTCGAGGACCGGAAGTCGTGACGATCGGGAAAGATGCAAATAGAGGGGACGCCGACCTTG
>JAGQRC010000596.1 GCA_020425835.1 Planctomycetota bacterium
GGCCTCCGAGGTCGGATCCCAAGACCTCTGGCAGAAGGCGGAGCTCGGTATCGCGACCGTCTCCCTCACGGCGAAGGATGCCGACGCCAAGCTGCGCAACATCGAGGAGTACGTGCGGATCCAGCCCGGCGCGATCGTGATCGCCGTGGAGCGGGAGATCTTCGCGCTCTGATCGACCCGATCCGGGCGTCGGAATCCGTCGCGATCCGGCGAATCCCTCCGATCGTCGCCCTCGCTCTTGATGCGTCGATCCCGACCAGCGTACGCTCTGCGACCTTGCGCTCGCTCGCATCGAGCAGTCCACCCCATCGGGAGAACCGAGTCCATGAAGCTCCACGCCCTCGGCCACAGCTCCTACATCCTCGAGATGCGGAATTCGGACGACGAGTCGGTCCGAATCCTCGCCGACCCGTGGATCACCGACTACGTGATCGGCGACCTGATGGCGCGCTTCCCTCGGATCCGCATCGACTACGAGCGATTGCCGGAGATCCACGGGATCTTCCTCTCGCACGCGCACACCGACCATTTCTGCCCCTACAGCCTGATCGAGCTGTGGCGGGAGCTGCCGAACGCGCCGGTGATCCTGCTGCCGCAGAGCCTCGCCTACCTCCAGGAGCTGCTGCACGAACACCTCGAGGAGTGCTCGATCTTCGTCCTCGAACAGGGGGAAGCGATCGACTTCTTCGGGCTCTCGCTCTCGGCGCTCTTCAACCTCGAACGTCGGCCGACCAACGAGGACGACGTGATGATGCTCGTCGTCGAGAGCGAGCAAGAGGTCTTCTTCAGCGAGTGCGACGCGCTGCTCCCCTTCTACGACGAGGCCGCGCGGGAAGCGATCTCCACCTATCTCGGCGGCGAGGGTCAGGGGCTCGACACGGCGGTCTTCCTGACGACCAAGAACGAGCTCGGCGCGACGATGGCGTCGTTCAACGCGAAGAGCCTCGAGGACCGAGCGACCTTCGTCGCCGGCGCGGAGGACAAGATCAACGAGGAGATCGAAGAGATCTACACGCCGATGCCGCACCTCTACCCGGACCTCTGGCAGAACGAGCGGCTCGTGCGACTCATCGGGGGCCAGGGCATCGCCTTCCCGACCAGGGTCAACCCGGACTTCAATCGGGTCCTGTTCCCGGTGCGGCTCGCCGACCGCGTCGAGATGGAGCGAGAGGCCGCCGACGAGCAGGAGCTCCTCCACCAGATCGACGTGTTCGAGCCCGGCTTCATCCACGAGCTCTCGGATGGCGAGCTCGTCGATCGGGAACGCTGCCCGTACCTCGAGCTCCTCGATGACGAGTCGGACCGGGAGTTCGACGGCGAGCTCGAGGTGTTCGACACCTTCCCGATCGCCCCGCTGCGATCCGAGCTGCGCGACTTCGATCCGCAGGAGCAGCGGATCCTGGCCATGCTCAACGAGCGCTTCCTGCCCTACCTCATCGGGCGACGCGAGCCTCCGATCGAGCACCTCCTCGCCGATGTCGACGAGTGCACCTATGTCGTTCGCGTCCGGTACGGCAACGCCGCCGAGTGGGAGGACCGGGACTACGAGATCACCTTCGGCGATCTCCGCTTCACCCGCGAATCCACCGGGGGCACCGCAGACGAGTTCTACTGGGCCAACGACCTCGAGGACTACCTGACGGGACGTTGCGACGACTTCTCGACCTTCTGTCGCGCGCCGCTGCCGGGCACGGCCCGTCGGTTCTGGGACGCGCTCGGTATGCCGTTCCTGAACAACGATCTCGTCGTCGCGAAGATGCGCTTCCACTTCGAGCGCGCGGCCGAAGGCCGCACGCCCGAGGAATGGGTGCTGCCGTTCTACGACGTCCCGCCGATCGAGGAGGAGGACGGTGCCGACGACGAGGACGACGAGGACGAAGCGCTCGACGACGCGTACGAAGGCGCGTTCGACGACGACGAGATCTGACCGGCCTTTCGAAAGGGCGGACCTACTCGAGTCGGGTCTGCGCCCGCTTCGCCTCGTCCACCGTCGCGACGTCCGAGTGGCAGCTCGGGCGCTCGCCTCCCGACGTGACCCCCATGTCGCGGCGAGTCTTGGAAGCGAGGCGGTGGATTTCTTCCGGTGAGAGCACGCCTCGCTGCTCGAGCGTCTCGCGCTGACTCTTCGTCAGCGCTCGCGAGAGCTTCGCGCGACCGCGTTGAGACGCCGGGTCCTTCCCGGATCCGAACTCCTGGATCTCCTTGGAGATCCGGACACTGCACCAGTCGTGACCGCACATGGCGCAGAAGTCGGTGTCGACATCCAGGTCTTCGTCGTGGAGCGCGCGAGCGAAGTCCGGATCGAAGCTGAGCTCGAAGTGGCGCTCCCAGTTGAGCGCCGCCCTCGCCTTGGTCAGCTCGTCATCCCGATCACGGCTCCCGGGAATCCCGAGGGCGACGTCCGCGGCGTGCGCGGCGATCTTGTACGCGACGCAGCCCTGCTTCACATCGTCCTTCTTGGGCAGACCGAGATGCTCCTTCGGCGTGACGTAGCAGAGCATCGCGGCGCCGTGATAGGCGGCCGCGGTCGCTCCGATCGCCGACGTGATGTGGTCGTAGCCGGGGAAGATGTCGGTGACCAGCGGTCCGAGGACGTAGAACGGCGCGCCGTGGCAGAGCCGGCGCTGGAGCTTCATGTTGTACTCGATCTGGTCGAACGGCACGTGTCCGGGGCCCTCGACCATCACCTGGCACCCGTGCGACCACGCCTTCTCGGTCAGCTCTCCCAGCGTCTCGAGCTCGGCGAGCTGTGCGGCATCGGTTGCATCCGCGAGGCCGCCCGGACGGAGTCCGTCGCCCAACGAAAAGCTGACATCGTAGCGACGCAGGATCTCGCAGATCTCATCGAACAGCGTGTACATCGGATTCTCGCGTCCGTGTACGAGCATCCACTTCGCGAGCAGCGAGCCGCCGCGGGAGACGATGCCGATCAACCGATCGCGCACGAACGGGAGGTGGGCTCGTCGCAGCCCCGCGTGGATCGTGAAGTAGTCGACGCCTTGTTTCGCCTGGTGCTCGAGCGACTCGAGGATCACCTCCTCGGTGAGATCCTCGATCCGACGACCGATGATCATGGAGTAGATCGGCACCGTTCCGATCGGCACGGTCGAGGCGTGGAGGATCGCCTCGCGACAGCGGTCGAGATCGCCGCCCGTCGAGAGGTCCATCACGGTGTCGGCGCCCCAGCGCTCCGCCCACCTCAGTTTCTCGACCTCCTCGTCCGTGCCGGAGGACACTGGCGAGGCGCCCATGTTCGCGTTGACCTTCGTGACCGCCGCGCGGCCGATCGCCATCGGATCGAGCCGATGGCGGAGGTGGACGCGGTTGGCGGGGATGATCATCCG
>JAGQRC010000058.1 GCA_020425835.1 Planctomycetota bacterium
AACCTCGACATCGTGCGGCAGTGCACCGCACGACCCGAGCTCCACGCGGTGCTCGCCGAGGCCGACCTGTTGGTCGCCGACGGCATGATGCTCGTCTGGGCGAGTCGCCTCGCGGGGAGCGGTTGTCCGGAGCGCGTCTGTGGCTCCAACCTGATCTCGAGCCTGAGCGCGGAGGCCGCGGCCCGCGGTCGCTCGGTCTTCCTGCTCGGCGGCTCACCCGGGGCGGCCGAGGGTGCCACCGAGGTCCTCCGCGCCCGACACCCCGACCTCGCGATCTCCGGGACGCTCTGCCCGCCGTTCGGCTTCGAGCACGACGAGGTGCAGGTCGAGGAGATCCGGCGCGCACTCCTGTCGACGAAGCCCGACATCGTCTACGTGGCGCTCGGCTTTCCGAAGGCGGAGAAGCTCATCCAGCGCCTGCGCGACGAACTCCCGAACGCGTGGTGGATCGGCGTCGGCATCAGCTTCAGCTTCCTGACGGGCGATGTGCGCCGAGCCCCGCGGTGGATGCAGAACGCCGGCCTCGAGTGGTTCCACCGGCTGCTCCAGGAGCCTCGACGGCTCTTCCGTCGGTTCGTGCTCCAGGGTCCTCCGTTCGCCCTGCGACTCTTCGGCGACGCGTTGTGGCAGCGGCTCTCCGGGACGTCCGCAGCTCCCGTCGTTGCGAAGCGCCGCCGACGGAGTGCGCCACTGGCACCCGCGACGGCCCGGGTCGTGATTCCTGCCCGTGGCGCCTCCGAGACGTTGGAGGAGTGTGTTCGCGCGATCGCGGACTCTCGGACCTCCGCCGCGTTGGAGATCGTGGTCGTCGACAACGGCGACAACGGCGATCTCCGACGAGCGCTCGCGGGGCAAACGGTCCGAGTCCTGGGCGAGACGGAGGCTCGGAGCGCGGCGCTCGCTCGGAACCGTGGCGCGGCCGGGAGTCGCGACGACTTCGTCGTGTTCGTCGATGCCGACGTCATCGTCGACCCGGACTCGATCGAGCGTCTCCTCGAGCCCTTGCGGGATGGGCGCGCCGACGCGGCGGTCGGCAACTACTCGACCGACGTTCGAGGCAAGTCGTTCGCGTCCGCCTTCAAGCAGCTCTACACCGCCACCACCTACGCGCGCGAAGGGACGATCCGCAACGAGTTCTGGACCGCGCTCGGTGCGATCCGCCGGACACGGTTCGAGCGTGTCGGCCGGTTCGATGTCGCGTTCCGCGGCGCGGTCGGCGAAGACGTCGAGCTCGGGCAACGCTTGACGCGGCAGGGTCACCGCATCGTCGCCGTTCCGGATGCCGTCGCGCATCATCGCAAGCGCTTCACGGTGCGAGGGATCTTCCGCAACGATCTCCGGAAGGGGACGAGCGCGGTGGCATTGGGGCTCCGGGCGGGGAGTCGGATCTCGGACAATCGCCACGCGACCCGCGGTGACATGCTCGCGGTGCTCTTCGCCTACGCCCTGTCCGCGCTCGGCGTGGGGACCTCGATCGCGGCGGCGCTCCTTCCGGCCGCGACGCTTCCCCTCGGACTGTCGACCCTGTTCGTCGCGGTTCTCTACGGGATCGCGCGCTGGAACCTGCTCACGGCCTACCGCGGGCGCGGTCGCTGGTTCGCGCTGCGGGCGCTCGGGCTCCAGGTCCTGCTCGACCTCGTCCGAGGTCTCTGCGTCGGGAGTGGCGTCGCGCGGCACTGCGGAACTCTGGTCTCTCGCCCCGCGGTCGCTCCCGAGCAGAGCGTCGTCGTCGAACGCCCTCGAACCGTCGAGCGACACCGCGTCCGAGAGTCTCGCGAGGTGGCCCGTTGAAGCGCGGTGCCCCGTCGGTTCTCGTCGGCAAGGCATCCCTTGCGCAACGCGCTCGCGCCGTCAAACGACTGATGGCGCCCGGCGTTCAGCTCCCCGTCTACGCGCTGGTGTTCGTCACGAACCGTTGCGACGCGAAGTGCAAGCACTGCTTCTACTGGCAGGAGCTGAACCAGAACCCTCGAGCGGAGCTCTCCATCGACGAGTACGACGCGCTCGCGCGATCCATGGGGCCGATGCTGCAGGTCACGTTGACCGGCGGGAGCCCCGAGCTGCGACGCGATCTCCCGGAGATCACGCGGCGGTTCGTCGAGCACTGTCGTCCGGCGAACATCACGTTCTGCATGAACGGGTACCACACCCGTCGCATCGTCGAGCACGCCGAAGAGGTCCTCCGGACCTGTCCGGACCAACACCTGACGATCGGGCTCTCCCTCGACGGGATCGGCGACGCGCACGATGAGGTGCGCGGTATGCCCGGCCTGTTCGATCGCGTCGTCGAGACCTTTCGAGCGTTGCGGGAGTTGAGAGCGATCCACGGCCCGCGCTTCCGTCTGGCCGCCGCGATCGTCGTCTCCGGGGTCAATCACGCCGAAGCGAAGGAGACCGCTGCTTGGGCGAGAGCGCATCTCCCGATCGACGTGCTCAAGCCGATCCTGGTGCGCGGTGACGTGGTGCGGAACCCGACGCCCGATGCGAGGGCGCTGGAGATCGAGTGCGGACAGACCTACCTGGACATCGTCGACGGTGACGATGTGCCCCTGCGGAGCGGACCTGGCGCGAAGGCGACCGCGATGGCGTTCGCGGTGAGCGTGAAGGAGATGGTCCAGCGCGGACTGATCAGCGAGATCCAGGAGAGCGGCGTCGCGTCGTTCGTCTGCTCGGGCGCGCGCGAGACGGTGGTGATCCACCCGGACGGCCGGGTCGCCGGCTGCGAGATGCGTCCCGAGATCCTCGGGCGTCTGCGCGACGTGGAGATGGATCTCTCGCGAATCTGGAAGGGGGATCTCGCCCGGGAGTTCCGGAGCCGGCGGGACCCGGATCGCTGCCCCGGCTGTACCCATCACTGCTTCATCAGCCCCCCGATCTTCCGGTCCCCGACCCTCTGGCCCCGGGTCGCCCGAGCCGCCTGGAACATCGGGCGGGGACGGGGAACATCGCGCCGAGTCTCCCGGAGCTGAGGTCGGAGCCGATGTGCTGTGTCAGTACACTCGGACGGGTGTGGGGAGCAGGAGCAGGAGTCGAGACCGCGGTGACGGTCTCCGGTACCATGGTGCCCGAGGAGGTGTGTCGTGCCGGTTCGGTTCATCGTCGTTGTCATTCTGTGTCTCGGGGCTTCGGGTCCTTGGGGCTCGCGCGCGTCGGCGCAGACGTTCGCGTTCGATCTTCCCGATCAAGCGGTCGGTTACGATCCTGGAGACGGCGTCGCCGCCTTCCAGGTGGAGTCCACGATCCAACAGACGAGCGGAGCGCCCGCCGAGACCGTCGCGTTCTCGTTGGCGATCGCCCACGATTCCGCGTTCCTCGACGTCACGGGGGTCTCGACGGTCGGTGTTCTCGCCGCGATCGCGGGGGGAGCGGGTCCGGACTTCCTCGGGATCGAGCTCTACCCCAGTGGTTGCAGCGCCGGCTGTCTCTACCGGTTCGACATGTCGGAGCCGATCACGTTCGGATCGGCCGAGCCGGTGCTCGCGATCGACTACGAGGTCGATGCGGGCGTTCTCCTCGGAGACGCCAACGGTGCGACGACGAACCTCGTCTTCGACGGGTCGTTCGCGCTGCCGTCGGTGGCGAACGTCGTCGTCGTCGGACTGACCGAGCTCACCGCCACCACCGATGGCGCGACGATCACCTTCGACTCGATCGTCGAGGAGTTCATCCGTGGGGACGTGAACGGGGATGGAGGTCTCAGCCTCGCGGACGCCGTGGCCATCTTCACGTTCATCTTCGGGGGCACGGTCGTCGACTGCGACGACGCCCACGACGCCAACGATGACGGAGCGATCGATATCGCCGACGGCGTCTACGTGTTGTCCTACCTGTTCACGATGGGTCCGGCCGTTCCGTCTCCCTCGGGCGCGTGCGGCCTCGATCCGACGGCGGACGCCATCGACTGTGCGACCTCGCCGTCCTGTCCCTGAGACGCGGACTCCGTGAACGCCGTCGTCGTCGAGCGGGTCGCGCCCCGCCCGGCGACGCGCTTCGATCCGATGGCCATGATGTTCCTCTCGGAGAGGATCCCCCCGTGCCCGCGACCCGCATTCTCCGCACCATGCGTGACCGCATTCGAACGCTCGCCGAGTCGATTCCGCGCGAGGAGGCGTTCGCCGTCCCGCCCGGATTCTCGAACAACATCGCCTGGAACATCGGCCACATCTTCGTGACGCACCAGATCCTGTGCTACGAGCTGAGCGGGCTCCCGATGAAGATCGAGCCCGAGCTCCGCGCCATGTTCGCCAAGGGGACGAGTCCCGCCAGTTGGAAGAGCGAGCCGGATCTGGAGCTGCTCTACCCGAAGTTGACCGATCTGGCGGAGGTGTTCGAGCGCGACTACGCCGCGGGTCTCTTCGAGCACTACCAGCCCTACACCACCAGCGCCGGGGTCGAGCTGCGATCGATCGAGGATGCCATCGCCTTCAACAACGTCCACGAGGGCATTCATCTCGGCTACGTGATGGCCATGCGGCACGTGCTCTGACCAGCACCCGCGCCCCTCGTTCCTCCGGCGCGGACGACGACTCCTCAGGGACACGGGTACGAACCGCAGTCGAGGGTATCGAGCGTCGAGTCGACGCCGCAGCTCGAGTGCGGCGGAGGCGGTGGGGGACCGAGCCCGAAGAGGTAGGACAGCAGCACGATGGCATCGGCAATGTTCATGCCCCCATCGTCGTTCGCGTCGGCCGCATCGCGACAGGAGGGTGTGATCCCCCCGCCGAAGAGTGCGTTGAGGATGAACACGGCATCCGAGATGTCGAAGCCGCCGTTCGAGTTCGCGTCGCCTCGCCGGAACGTCGAGCCTGTCGTCGCGCGATCGACGCAGATCGAGATTTCGTAGCCGTCGAGGGTGCCCACGTGCATCGGCTCGTGGTCGATGATCGTCAGGGTCCACCCGCCCGCCGCCGTTTCGCCGTCGAAATCGGAGAGTCGACCGGGTCCGTGGGCGGGTTTCGGGCCGAAGCCATCGAAGCTCCCCTCGGGCTCGTCGGGCGGGGCGCCGTCGATGCGGCGATCCAGTCCGGGAACGTCGCTGGGCGAGCGATCGAAGAGGGTCACGACCGTTCCGGAAGGAGACTCGAGCGTGAGTTCGAGATCACCGACGAACTCGTGCGTCACCGAGAGTCGCACGTCGACATCGACGACGGTGCCCGGATCGGTCACCGTCGTGGTGACGCTCACTTCCGAGAGGTCGTCGATGGGGAGCGCTGGCGTGTCACCCACCGAAACGGCCCCGGGGAGCTGGTGACAGTCGATCCGCCCGGGCAGCGGGACCGGGTCGACCGCGGCGATCTCCAGGATCGTGGCGCTCGCGGGATCGATGGCGAACCAAGAGGCGACATCGGCCGAGCCGGTCTCCACGAAAGCCAAGCCACGGAGATCGTCCGCGAGTCCCGCCGTCGGCAAGCTGCGCCGCAGTGAACCCGTCGTCGAGTCCACGGTGGTGACCCGTTCGATCGCGCTCGATCCGTGAGCGATGTCGAGGATCGAGCCCCTCCACGCGACGCTCGACAACGTGGCGCTCCCCGCGATGGCGAACGACTCCGCGAGGTCGATCCCGGACAGAGTGGTGTGGCGAACGGTCGCGCCCGCGGCGTCGGCGATCCACAGGTCGGCGCCGTCGCTGGCGGCATCCGTCACGAGAGGGGATCCCGACGCGAGCAGCGATCCCTCGAGCGCCGCGCCCCCACCGAATCCATCCGTCGTGTAGATCTCGTCGTCGATGATCCAGACGAGCGATGACCCCGCCGTCGCGAGCGCGCGAATCTCGCCCGGCACCGGAGCGGGGACGAAGAAGGGCGCGCCGAGGTCGAGGAGATCGTGGGCGTGGGCGCCGCCGGCGACCGCGTCCGCCACGTAGACCGACGGCCCGAGCACGGTGATCCCGACCGGCGCGATCCCGACCGTGGGCGCGGATCGGAGAAGCGTGCCGGCGACCGGGACCGGGACCGCGATGTCGTTCTCGATCGCGTGAGTGACCGAAGCGCCCACGACCCCGCGCACCGCGACGCGATGGAGACCGTAGTCGACGACGACCGTCGCGCTCGCCGGATCACCCGAGAGCAGAGGACCGGACACCGTGACCCCGATCGCATCGTCGATCAGGATCTCGGCCGAGTCGTAGCCCATCGGGTTGGTCCAATCGAGCGTCAACGACCGTCCGGAAGCGCTGATCGCCAGTTCATCGGGAGGCTGCAGGAGGTCGAGGTCGACGACGATCTCTGCGTCCGCCTCCACCGGTCCTCCGCGGCTACTCCCCACCCGCCCACGAACCGCCAAGGAGTGGACGCCGGGGGTGAGGTCCGTCACCGAGTAGCTCGTCGCGGTCGCTGCGAGGCTCACCGGTATCGTCCGATCGAGATGCGCCTCGATCGCGGTGAAGGGGTTCGGCGACGGAAGGGTCCAGCTCCACGTCGCATCGAGACCGGTCACCGACGCTTCGAGGTCGGACACCACTTCCGGGAAGGTCGGACCGATGACGATCCGTTCGCGTCCTGCGAAGCGATGACCCCCGGCCGAGCCGACCAGGTCGACCACGCGGACGTCACCCGGCTGGAACGGGTAGTCGACACTCTTCGCCGACCCCTGCCTCGCGGCCCACGGGTGGCCGTCGACGCGTATCGAGAACTCGTCCGGATTGCCGAAGGTGCCGGTCTGGATCGTGTCGCCCACCGCGCCGAGGCCGGGCCCGCCGCAGTGGTAGTCGTTCGGGTCATCGTGCGCGATCGAGTCGATGTCGCCGCTCACTGCCGCGGAGGAGAACGACAGCCCGATCGACTCCGCGGTCATGTGCAGCTGCGTGCCGAGGGATGAGTAGGTGAACGCGTCGAAGAACCGGAAGATGTCGCCGGCCGAGTAGGTCGAGCCGAGAGAAACGCTGGTTCGCGTCAGCGAGTACCAGCCCTGACGCTCGGCGAGTAGTCCGTGGATGTTGAGACCGAGCGCGTCGATGTCATCGCCGTCGGGGTCGAGTCCCAGGCTCGCGGCCGTTCGGTAGACGGTGATCGTCCCCGCGGTGTCGAGTTTCAGGAGATCGGCCGGTGACCACCCCTGGCTGGCGACCGGAGCGTCGATCGAGAAGTAGATGTCGCTCGACCCTGCGACCGTCGGCCCGTGCACGTCGAAGCCCTCGACGTTCGAGACCATCGGTGCGGTGTTCCGCGGAGTGCCGATGGTTCCGGTGAGGCCGAGCTGCTTGCCGCTCAGCGGGCTTCCCGCGAGCTTCTGGCTCTGGTTCTCGTCCATCGCCTTCGAGTTCGACCCCGCGGCACGACTCGTCGTCGGCCGGTCCTTCACCCAGAAGATGTCCGCCTCCGCTTCGGATGCCGGTTCGCTGGCCACCGCGCTCTTCGAGATGCCGGCGGTCTTCCCATCGGCGCGGAGCTCGATCGAGAAGAGGAAGTGCGAATCCGGATTGCGCTCGGTGCCCCGATCGTGCCCGAAGCTCAAGGCATCGGCGGTGACCCCGTACGGTGCGAGAGCGGTGGCGAGTCGTGTCGAGGAGACCACCGCGAGCTTGCTGTCCGTGTCGTACGCGAAGATCGTGCTCGACGCCGCCGCGAGCGAGCCGAGCTCGGGATTGGTCGCATGCGGAGTGTTCTCGAGGAGGAACGAGAAGATCTGACCCGCCGAAGCGACTGTGTCTCCTCCCGACCACGTCGCCAGCGCTGCCATGATGCCCAGGAGTTGCGGCAGGAACCCTGATCGAAGAGCCATCCCCCACCTCGCCATCTTCACCGTGAACTTGCCCGAACGGGGTCGCGGCCGGACGAGAATCCCCAACGATGTTCGATCCGCCCGCCCGCGGATCCTCGAGTTTCCCGTCGAATGCCGTCCGGGGCCAGGCCCGAGAGCGCAAGTCCCCCTCCTCGTGAAACCCGACAAGGAGGACTCATGGGTCGAATCCATCACTCGCGTTCGATCTCGGCGATCGGCATTCTTCTCCTGGCGTTGGCCATCCCAACTTCACTGCGAGCGACTTCTTTCCGTCGCGGTGATGTGAATGGGGATGGACTCTTCGACATCGGCGACGCCGTTTCGTTGTTGGGGGCGATGTTCGGAGGATCCGCGAGCCCCGCGTGTCGCGATGCCGCGGACGCCAATGACAACGGTAGCCTCGACATCTCGGATGCCATCTTCATCCTGGGCGCCCTCTTCACACCCGGCTCACCGCTGCCGCCCTCTCCCGGTCTTGCAACCTGCGGAGAGGATCCCACGCCGGACGGGCTGGGGTGTGACTCGTACCCACCCTGCGGCACCCCGTGCACGACCTGCTACCGTTTGCTCGCCGACGGCGGCGTCGAGTCGTTCGAGCTCTGCGATGATGCGCTCGACTGCGTCGACGCCGGAGGGTTCGCCGATCCGCCGCCGACGCTGCCCCGGGATCTCGTGAGCGACGAAGATCCACCCCTCCTCGACGGTCCCCTCGACAGCGCCGCGGGACGAACTCGGCTGCGGGGTGGGCCGAGTCACGCCGTGAACGTCGAGCTCGCCACGGGGGAGCTCGTGATTCGCGCCGTCGACCTCGTCGTCCCCGGCGTTGGCATCGACTTCGTGCTCTCGCGCACCTACCGGAGTCGTATCGCTCGAACGACGGTACTCGGGCCGGGCTGGGCGCACGCTTACGACCTCCGGATCGAGGACGACGGTGCGGGACGGTTGGTGCTTCTCGACGGCGGGCTGCGCCGCGATGAGTTCGCGGCGATCGGCGGCGACGAGTATCGGCGCGCCGAGTACCTGCGCCGGCTGGCGGTCGAACCGGGCGTCGCGCCCGTGATGGACTTCGGCGATGGCTCGCGTTGGACGTTTCGCTCGCTCGTCGCGTCGACGGCGCCGGGACGCATCGCGGAGATGCGGGACGCCGACGGCAACCGCCTCGCCTTCGACTACGATGCGCTCGACCGTCTCGTCTCGGTGCTCGACACCCGAGACCGAACCATCACCTTCGCGTACGACCCGACGGGACGCCTCGCCTCGGTCACCGACTTCACGGGACGAAGCATCGTCTACGACTACTACGCCTCGGGCGATCCGCTCGGGTCGGCCGGTGACCTGCGGTCGGTCACCGCACCGATCGTCGTGGGCTCGCCGACCGGTAACGATTTCCCGGCGGGCGTGAGCTGGGTCTACACCTACGCCACCGGCTCCGGCGATCCGAGCCTCGATCACGATCTCACCTCGATCACCGATCCGCGCGGCCTCCTCGTCGAGTCGATCGAGTACGGCATGGCCCCCGGGAGCGCGTCCCATGACCGCGTGACACGCCGCTACCGCGGCGGTGCGATCACCGACATCACCTACGAGGCGCTGACGCCAGTGGTCGAGAATGCGTTCGCGGTGCGACGCACGATCGAGAACGACGGGATGGGCAACGTTCGTCATCTCGAGTTCGATGCGTCGGGTCACCCCCTGCGCGAGGTTCGCTTCACCGGCCGCGCCGTTGCCGACCAGCCGACCACCTCCTCGACCAATCGGCCCGACTTCGCGTCGAGGTTGCGGTCGTCCGATCCCCAGAGCTTCACGACCGAGTGGCGCTGGGACGGGAACTCCCGGCCCGTTCGCGAACGAAAGGCCGATGGCCGATGGATCGACTGGACCGTGGACTCCACGACTGTCGACGCGCGTTCGCAGGGGAACGTCACCCGAGTCGATCGCCATGCGATCGATGACGCGTCGCCGCCCCTGGTGGAAACGGCGCGCTATCCGATCGACCGGGGGCCGAGCGGTTACACGTTCGGAACCCGCCCCCACGCGACCACCGAGACCGATGCATCGGGACGAGTGACCACTCACACCTACGACGCCGTGGGCCATCGCATCCGCACGGACCACCCGACGGTGACGATCGGGACGCTGGATGGACTGCCACAGCCGATCGTCGAGGAGTGGGAGTACGACGACCGAGGTCGGCTCACCCGGCAGACCGACCCGGGCGGCTTGGTGACCGACTACGGCTACTACCCGTCGGGTCCTATGGAGGGTTGGCTCGCGACGAAGACGGTCGACCCGCTGGGGCTCGCGCTGACCACGACCTACGAGACCGATGCGCTCGGTCGTGTCACGCGGATCGTCGACCCGATCGGACGCGACACCCTGCACACGTATGACGCTCTCGACCGATGGATCCGCAGCGAGTCGCCGGAGGCGACCGCCGGCGTCCGCGTTCGCACCGATCGCTACTACGACGCCACTGGCCATCTCGTGCGCACCGACGTCGAGAATCGCGACGCATCCGGAGCGCTCGAGGCCAACGCGGCGATGACCACGGTGCACGTCTACGACGCGCTGGGTCGCAGGGTGCGGACGGTCGAAGAGACCGGCTCCTACACCGCGTCGATCCCCGGGACTCCCGATGCGCCGGACGTCGCCGGGCTACCAGACAGCGAGTTCCGGAGTTTCGTCGTCGAGTACGACGCGAACGGCCACCGCAGTGTCGCGCACTACGGCGAAGCGGCGGAGGGCCGTACCCCGGAGGAGGTCGAGCGCCAGGAGTTCGATGAACGCGATCTCTTGTTCCGCACCATCCGCGGGACCGGGGTGCTCACCGCGACGACCCAGTTCGACTACGACGGGGCCGGGCGACGAGTGGTCGAACGCGAGGGACTCGAGAGCACGCCGCGGGTGTGGAGCACGATCCACGATGCCCATGGTCGGAGTGTGGAGGTCGTGGACCCAA
>JAGQRC010000005.1:0-5777 GCA_020425835.1 Planctomycetota bacterium
TCCCGCTCCAACCTCAGTACGTCGTGGGACGGGATGGCGACTTCCTGATCCTCCGCAACTTCGAGGGAGCGGAGTTCCGATACCCGGACCCGGTGGGAACGTGACTTCGCGAAGGCCTCGGCTCTCCGCTTCCCGACGAGAGCGAGGCGAGCCATGAGAATCGGACTGACCTAGGATCTTCGGGATGAGTACCTCGCTGCCGGCTTCAGCGAGGAGGAGACGGCCGAGTTCGACCGTGCCGACACCATCGATCGGATCGAGGAGGCGCTCCGGGAGCTGAACCACGAGACCGACCGCATCGGCAATGGCCGACAACTCGTCCAGAGACTCGGCGTCGGCGAGCGGTGGGACCTCGTCTTCAACATCTGCGAGGGGCTGTACGGCTTGGGACGCGAAGGCCAGGTGCCGGCGATCCTCGACCTGTTCGAGATTCCGTACACCTTCGCCGATCCGCGAACCATGGGCATCTGTCTCGACAAGGCGGTGACGAAGAGCGTCCTACGAGACGCGGGACTCCCGACTCCGCGCTCCGCGGTCATCGAAGACGCGGAAGCGTTGTCCTCGTGGAGCGCTCGACTCGACCGCGCGAGGCCGACGGAGTTGCCCGTTCGGTTTCCCCTCTTCGCGAAGCCGATCGCGGAGGGGACCGGGAAGGGCATCACGCCCGCCTCCAAGATCGAGAACTCGAGCCAACTCGAACGCGTCGTCCCGGAGCTCCTCGAACGCCACCGCCAACCAGTGCTCCTGGAGGAGTACTTGGCGGGACGCGAGTTCACCGTCGGGCTCCTCGGCACCGGTCGAAACGCGGAATGCCTCGGCACGCTCGAGATCGTCCTTCTCGATGGCGCGGAGCCGGAGGTCTACTCGTACGTGAACAAGGAGCGGTGCGAGGAGCTCGTGGAGTACCGTTGGGTTCGCGCAGCCCAAGACGAGCAGGTGCGCCGGGCCGAGGCGATCGCCCTGGAGGCGTGGCGAGCCCTGGGCTGTCGCGACGGGGGCCGGATCGATCTCCGTTGTGACGACGCCGGAAACCCACAGGTTCTCGAGGCGAACCCCCTGGCGGGTCTCCATCCCTTCCACTCCGATCTCCCCATGCTCGCCACCGCGGTCGGCATGCCGTACGTCGATCTCATCGGCCGCATCGTCTCATCCGCCGAGCTGCGCCGGTTCCCCCGGACGTGAGGTCCCCGTGAGAATCGTCGTCCTCCATCAAGACGCCTCCGAGGAAGCGACGGTCGACGAGCGGGACGTCCTGAACCAGAGGGACGCGGTCATCGATGCGCTCGCGCGCTGTGGCCACGACGTCACGTCGTGGTCCTGCACGCTGGACCTCTCTCGCACGCGACGCCGACTCGAAGAGTTCCGGCCCGATGTCGTCTTCAACCTCGTGGAGTCGTTGGGCGGGACGGACCGCCTGATGCCTCTGGCGACGCTGCTGCTCGAGTCGCTGGCACTGCCGCACACCGGCTCCGGGACTCGCTCGATCCTCGCGACGTCGGAGAAGGTCCGCGCCAAGGAGAGACTTCGGGAGCTGGGACTCCCGACTCCCGACTGGGTCTCCCTTCACGGCGATCCGTTCGATCGAGATGCACGACCGCGATTCGACCGACCCTGGATCTTGAAGACCGTCTGGGAGCACGCCTCGTTCGGGATCCAGGACGAGTCCGTCCTGACGCCCGAGACTTCCTCGCAACTCCGGGCTCGGCTGCGAGAGCGGGAAGGGCGAACGGGGCGGCCGCACTTCGCGGAACCCTACATCGAAGGCCGCGAGTTCAACGTCTCGCTCTTGGCATCGGCAGCCGACCCGAATGAGCCGGTGGTCCTCCCCATCGCCGAGATCGACTTCTCGCGTTTTCCACCGGGCAAACCACGGATCGTCGGACACTCCGCGAAGTGGAGTGCAGACTCCTTCGAATTCGAGAGCACCCCGCGCTGCTTCGACGATGGCCTCGAGGACGCACCCCTCCGAGAGCGCCTCGGTGCGCTCGCCACACGGTGTTGGTCTGCCTTCGACATCGGTGGCTACGCTCGCGTGGACTTCCGAGTGGATCCATCGGGGCAGCCGTGGATCCTCGAGGTCAACGTG
This sequence comes from Planctomycetota bacterium, assembly GCA_020425835.1. Next base: position 2,087 of record JAGQRC010000005.1, read on the forward strand.
AATCCCTGTCTCACTCCGGACGCCGGATTCGCGGCTGCGCTCGCCCGTGCGGGGATCTCCTACGACGACGCCATGGAGCGGATCGTCGACAGTTCGATCCCGGCTCACGGCGACCCTGGCTGTACTCGAAGGAGCTGAGATGTTCCAGATCCGCCGTGTCTACGACGACGTCCTCCCGGTGAACCAGTCCGCCCTCCGAGAGGTCCACAAGATCTTCGTCGATCAGTTCCCCGGTGCGCCCATCGAGGACGTCGAGCAACTCGGTGAACGACTGCGGAATCCGTTCGAGAAGCGATTCCGCACGATCCTGACGATCGCCATGGACTCTCGGCGACGGGTGACCGGTTTTGCGATCGTCCTTCACGACCCGGAGATCGGCTTCTGCTACCTCGACTATCTCGCCGCGGGCAAGCGGCTCACGGGTCGAGGGGTGGGCGCTGCGCTCTACGAGCACATTCGCTCGGAGGCGGTCGCTCTCGGTGCGGTCGGGTTGTTCTTCGAGTGTCTCCCGGATGAACCGGCGCTCTGCGCTGATGCCAAGATCCGTCGACAGAACGCTGCGCGGCTGCGGTTCTACGAGCAGTACGGTGCACGGCCGATCGAGGGAACGGCCTACGAGACTCCGCCGCCCGGCTCGGATCCCGACAACATGCCCTACCTCGTCTGGGATCCCCTCGACCGAGAATCCTCGCTGAGAGTCGGGGTGACTCGCCAAGTCGTCCAGGCCATCCTGGAGCGGAAGTACAAGGAGCTCTGCCCACCCGAGTACGTGCGGCAGGTTCTCGATTCGTTCCACGACGACCCCGTGCGGATCCGCGCGCAGAAGTACCCGGCGACCGATCACCCGGTGGCCACGGCGCCTCCGACGGAGCGCGTCGTTCTGACGGTCAACGACAAGCACGACATCCATCACATTCGCGAGCGTGGATACGTCGAGTCTCCGGTGCGAATCCGGGTCATCCTCGAGCAGCTGGAGAAGTCGGACCTCTTCGAGACCGTGGCTGTCGCCGAACACCCCATGAGCACGATCCTCGAGGTGCACGACCGGGACTTCGTCGACTACCTCCACAACGCTTGCGAAAGCGTTCCCGCCGGGAAGTCGCTCTATCCGTACGTCTTCCCGATCCGCAACGCGCTCCGGCCACCGAAGGAGCTCGCCGTCCGTGCGGGGTACTACTGCATCGACACGTTCACGCCGCTGAACCGGAACGCCTTCCCCGCGGCCAAGCGCGCCGTCGACTGCGTCCTCACGGCGGCGGACGCCATCCTCGAAGGACGACGTCTGGCGTACGCGTTGGTTCGTCCCCCGGGACACCACGCCGAGCGTCGCAGTTTCGGCGGCTTCTGCTACTTCGGCAATGCCGCCATCGCCGCTCAGTACTTCAGCAAGCACTCGAGAGTGGCCATCCTCGATGTCGACTACCATCACGGGAACAGCCAACAGGACATCTTCTACGAGCGGTCCGACGTCCTCACCGTCTCGATCCACGGGGACCCTGACTTCGCCTACCCGTACTTCACCGGGTTCGCGGACGAAGCGGGGAGTGGCGAGGGTCTGGGATTCAACGTCAACTATCCTCTCCCGGAGGAAGTCGACGGCGAGCGGTATCGAGAGACGCTGGCCGAGGCGCTCGACCGGATTCGTCGGCACGATCCCAGCTTCCTGGTGATCGCCCTCGGACTGGATCCCGCGAAGGGAGACCCGACGGGAACCTGGCTACTGTCGGCCAAGGACTTCCACCGCAACGGAGAGATGATCGGCGACCTCCGGTTGCCGACCCTGGTCGTCCAGGAGGGCGGCTATCGGACGCGCACGTTGGGTGTCAACGCGCGCAGTTTCTTCCAAGGACTGGTCACAGGAGCGCACCGACCATGAGCGCCGCCGAGAAGACCGACGACACCGTTCGCTTCCGTTCCGAAGTTCGACCCGATGACGTCCTCGCGGTGAGACGTCTCGTCGACGCAACCGACGTGTTCCGACCCGCCGAGGTCGACATTGCAGTGGAGCTGGTGGAGGAGCGACTCGCGCGCGGGACCGCCTCGGGCTACGACTTCATCTTCGCCGATCTCGGCGGTCGCTCGATCGGATACACCTGCTTCGGGCCCATTCCCTGCACCGAGGGCAGTGTCGACCTGTACTGGCTCGCGGTCGATCCCGGCGAGCAACGACACGGCGTCGGTCGGATCCTCGTCGAGCGGGCCGAACAAGTCCTTCGCGAGCAGGGAATGCGACAGGTCTACATCGAGACCTCGGCCGGGCCGCGATACGCCGCAGCCCGCGCCTTCTACGAGAAGCAGGGTTACCAACGGGTCGCGACCCTGGCCGACTTCTACCAACCCGGAGATGCCAAGGTCATCTTCCAAAAGACCTTGTGAGGGTCCCGGAGAAACCCGCTACTCCTTGGAGAATCGGTAGGCGATGAGATCGGCTTCCTTGCCTCGAGCGCGCGCGTACTCGACGAAGTGATCGCTGTGTTCGAGCGCGTCCAGCAGCTCGGGCCGTCGCTCCGACGCGCGATCGACATCGATGACCAGAAACCGGATGTCGCGATTCGCCATGAACGCGGCGATGTCCTCGAGCGGATTGCTCGGAAGAATCAGGTTCTCACCCTCGGCGTAGAACGAGGTGCGCCCCTTCGCGCTGACGAAGCGCTGACCCGGGCCGAACTCGCTCCGAATCCGGCGTCCCAGCTTCTTCTCCGGACAGGTGAACCACCCGTTGCCGCTGCGAAGGCTCCGGTTCAGACCTTCCGGGAGCGCGAGAGCGGCGATCGCGATCGCGACCCAGATCGGGGCGATGCTCCGCCGGTCTCGAAGATAGCGGGCGATCGCCGCGGCCGCCGCCGCGCAGTAAGGGAGACAGATCGGCACGAGGCCGAGCCAGAAGCGCCGTGACACGTAGAACACCATGAAAACGGCGGCATAGAACACGAAGAGCGCGAGCACGGTGGGCAGGGTCCCGCGTCGCGCTCGACGCCCGCCGACAATGATCCCGAGCACCAACAGGAATGATGTCACGGTCCCCACGGCGGGAGGAAAGACGCGCACGTACTCCTTCAGATTGGCGAAGTAGGAACCCAGCACCTCCGTCGGATCCTCGAGAAACGTCTGCCAAGGAGAGAAGCTCTGGTAGGCGTCGCGGACAGACAGTTTCTCCTCGTGGAGCGTCATCGTCCGCGCTTCGTTCAGCGTGTTGAGCCGGTCGCCGAGCCCCTTGTCAAAGTCCTGGAGAACACCCGCCTTCGGGCTCAGGGTCCAGACCCCGACCTTCTCGTGGACGAAGAGGGCGTTCCAACCGAGCGACGGAAGGAGACAGAGGACGGCGAGGACGCCCGCGACGAGCACTCGCGTGGCATAGCGGCGCAACGCCGCACGATCCCTTCGCTGGATCCAACCGACGACGATCACGCCACCGGTCAGCAACAGCGCGAGTCCCAACGCCTCCGGACGAACGAGGTACGCCAGACCGAGCAACAGCCCAAAAAGCGCTCCCCGACCCGGGCTCGGGCGCCGAACGATGACCAGTCCCGCCCACAGCGTCAGATTGAAGAGCAACGCGTAGAACGCATCCGCCTTCGCGTCCCCTCCATAACGAACACTGAACGGGTGGACCGCGGCGATCCAGATCGCGAATCGGTGGACCCAGACATCATCGGGGAACGCCCACCGGGCGAACCCGAGAACCGGGAAG
>JAGQRC010000005.1:5807-20488 GCA_020425835.1 Planctomycetota bacterium
GAGACGATGGAGATCGCATAGGCGGCGAACTCGATGTCGCCGAACAGCGGCTCCAGCAGCGCGACCAGCGTCGGAAACAGCGGGGGAACGGCGATGCTCATCGCCTCCCAGTTCCCGAGACCCCCGGTCACCAGCGCCCGTGCGTTGGGGAGGTAGAACGCCGCCGCGTCGTGCGAGAGCGGACCCCCGTAGGCGGCGACGAGCAGGCGAGCGACGAGACCGACGGCGATCGCCGGCACGATCCACCGCCACTCCGACAAGTACGCCGACCGCGGAACCGAGGTCTCCCCGTTCGGATCATCGTCGAGGGTGATCGAGGTCATCGCCTCTTCACGAGCCTCCGCCGAACTGGCTCAGGAATCCGACGAGGCGATCGCCCAGGAAGGAGTCGACGTCCTTCGCTTCCGCCGAGAGACGACCGAAATCGTGACTCGGCACCGGGACCTTGAAGGTGCCCCAGTCCTCGATGAAGAGAAGTCGCGGGTCACGGAGGTACGCCTCGATCCGCACCTGATGGAGCGGCTCTCGCGTCGGGTCCTTGGGGGGGAACTGCATCCGAAAACCGACCAAGGCTCCGGGTCGATCGAAACTCCGGAACTGCTCCGGACTCAGGTCGAAGAAGTTCTCCGACAGGAACTGCGGCGCCGTCTCGCCGCGGGGAACGGAGAGCACCGCTCGGAAGGTGATGTTCCGGGCGACGAACAACGGGATGTTGCAGTGGCCGATGGTCGCCGCGAGCGTCGCTTCGATCCGACGCAGGAGGATCTCGAGGCTCGAGCTCGGCTGTTCCTCCTGGAAACTGACTCGGTCCTTCATGAAGGAGACCGACGAACTCTCGCCACTCTCTCCCGCGGTGACGAGCCTCGCGCCGCCCGGGATCTTCAAGAAGTTGTCGAACTCACAGGAACTCGACACCTGCATGTAGATGTCTCGTAGGACCTCGGGTGAATGCTGGACCGGCAGGTGGAAGAACTCGAGGATCCTGGAAATGGTGCGGGGCTCGCCCACCATGGTCACGCTCGTCTCGAGGCAGCGTCGAGGGTGGCTTCCGACGTGGACCCGCCTCGAACCAACCAACCCTCACGCTGCAACAACTCGGTGACGTCGATCTCTTCCGCGTCGGTCAGAACGAGTGAGCCATCCGGGCAGTACAGGAACGGGACCTCCTGGTCCTCCAGGAGCTCCATGATCGCTTCGCGTCGCTTGGAGTCCAGACCGGAGAGGACCACCGAGGGTCGCACCACGATCCAGTCGATGTCCTTGCCCCAGTCGCGCAGATTCACGAGGATCGTGTCCGGTAGAGGGTAGTCGGAACCATCCTGGAGGATCTTGCGGATCTCCTCGAGCGACAGCCCCGAGCGAACTCCCCGACGCATCGTCTCCCGGGTCACCCGATAGCGGCGGACTCGTTCCGCGGAAACGCGATCGCCGAACCGCGCCAGCTCGAGCTCCAGCTTCAGACCTTCGATCCCCTCGCAGAACAGCATGATCTCGAAGTCGGGGTTGACGAGGATCCGACTCTCGCCCGTGGCGCCGGCCAGCCCGAAGGCCTCGCTGCCGAGCGGAGTCAGCCGGAAGGCGTCCAGGCGTCCCGCGCGCAGCCCCAGTTCACAGACTCCGAGTGGCAGCAGACAGTGCACGATCCAGTGCGACAGGTCGCTGGCGAGCCGACCGAACGTCGAGTTCAGACGCTCCCGCGAGAAGTCTTCCTCGCGCCGCTGTCGCAGGGTCTCGCGGACAGCCCTCTCCTCGAGCTCCAGTAGGTAGGTCGAGACACTCAGCCCGACCAGCGCGTCGAACGAGACCCACCCCTTGGACTCGAATCCGCCGAGGAGTTCGATGACGATCGATCGCAGGAACTCCTGGTGGAAGCTCCAGCGCGACCCCTGGTGGTCGTTGCGGAATCGATCCAGAACCACCTCGACCTTGCGCCGCAACTCGAGCCGACGCCAATTGCGAACCCGGTCGCTGTCGACACGGACCTCGCCCATGTAGCTCTCGATGATGCCGAGCCGCTGGGCGAGTCGGACTGCGGTCGTGCTGAGGTCCTCTTCGACGAAGGACTCGAGGCGCACCGAACAGAGTCGAGATCGTAGGCTCTCGTGGACTCGCTTCGGGATTCGCCCGCTCCGAGTCAGACGGCCCGGGTCCGCCTCGAAGTACGATGCGACGCGGTCGATGTCGATGTAGAGGTCGACCCCCGCCTCGACCACGGTGTCCGGCTCGCGATCCAGCTCGAGTTGGCGGCGATAGTGTCGCTCCATCCACTCCTGGAACACGATGACCGCGGGCTGCTCGACGGTGATCGCGAAATCCTGCAGGGAGACCGCGCCGATCGTTCCGATCCCGAGCGACTCGAGTTCCCGCTTCCACTCTCCTCCGGCGATCGCCTCCCCGGTGAGGAGCTCGGCCGCTCGCGGATGCGTCGCCTCGAGTATGCCTCGCTCCTGGATCGCCAAGGCGACGAGCTCCGCCAGTTCCCTGGAGGGGAGGCCGCGCGCGCGCTCCTCCAGATCACCGTCGAACTCGACCTCGAACGGAAGACGCCGCTGACTCAGCTGATGCTCCGGTGCGACTCTCCCGCCTCCGAGCTCGAGGGCTTCGACGAGCTGGGGCGCCAGTTCCGCGGGGATCGCGAACTGCTCCTGCAGACCGGTCGTGGTCTCCTCCCGAGCGCGATCGACGAAACCCCGTTCGACGAGCATGCGCGCCGCACTCTCGATCTCCAGGCGAGCGACGCCCGAGCCCTCGAGTCGACTCTGGATCGCCGCCACTGGCGCGGCGTAGGTGGGGCGCTGATCGAGCAGGAGCGTGAGTATCGAACGCTGCGCTCTGGAGAGGCGAGCGATGCGATCGCTCAGACCGACACCGCCGGTGAGCGCTTGAGTGACTCGACGTTCCAACTCGGCGCGAGTGGAGAGGCGGGATTCTCCTGGATACCAGAACTGATGGATCGTCTGGAGCTCCGCCTTTCGGCGGCGCTTCAAAAGGTCCTGCACCCCGGTCACGAGAGTACCTCCGGTCCGGCTCGTTCCTCGATGTCGTACTGGTAGCCTTGCTCCATCAAGAAACGTTGGCGGCGGGCGGCGCACTCTTGGTCGCGAGTGTCCCGAGTCACGACAGAATAGAAGAACGCCGAGCGACCATCGGACTTGGGTCGAAGGATCCGTCCGAGCCTCTGTGCTTCCTCTTGCCGTGAACCGAACGTCCCCGAGATCTGAATGGCGACCGAGGCGTCCGGAAGGTCCACTGCGAAGTTTCCGACCTTCGACACTATCAGGACTGGAAGTTCACCGCTACGGAAAGCGAGGTACAAACGATCCCGTTCTTCTTGCGGTGTCTGTCCGGTGATCAAAGGGGCGCCGATCTCCAGAGCCACCTCTCGAAGCTGACGAAGGTACTGTCCGATGATGAGCGTTCGATCGTCGCGATGTCGATCGAGGATTTCACGGATTCTCGACACCTTCCGTCGGTTCTCGGATGACAGACGGAAACGGTGACGTCGATCCGCAGCCTCGTAGTTCTGACGCTCCTCTCGCGGAAGATCGACTCGCACTTCGACACACCGAACCTGCGCGATGAACCCGTCGCGCTCGAGATCTCTCCACGGCAGCTCGTAGATCCTCGGGCCGATGAGGGTGAACACCTCTTCCTCGCGACCATCCTCCCGAACCAGGGTTGCCGTCAGACCCAATCGGCGTCGTGCCTGGATCTCCGCCGTGAAACGGAAGACCGGGGCGGGCAACAAGTGGACCTCGTCGTAGATGATCAGGCCCCAGTCGTGATCGGAGAACAGATCGAGGTGGGTGAAGTCATCGGTCGCCGACTTCCGGTGGGACATGACCTGATAGGTCGCGATGGTGATCGGGGCGATTCCCTTGTTCTGACCCGAGTACTCGCCGACCAGAGAGGGATCGATCGTCGTCTTCTCCGTCAGCTCACGCTTCCACTGGCGCAGCGCCGTGATGTTCGGAGTGAGGACCAAGGTCTCCGTCTTCAGATGGGTGATCACCCCGAGCGCCACGACCGTCTTGCCCGCTCCGCAAGGGAGAACGACGACCCCGGACCCTCCGCCTCCCCCTCGATCTGCGAAGAACGAAGAGACCGCGGCGGCCTGGTACTCGCGGAGTCGCATCTCTTCGGCGAGATCGATGTCGAGTGCGGTGCCCTGGCGGAAGCCCGCCTGGTCGTTGACCGGATAGCCGGCTCGGATCAACGCCACCTTCAGCGAGCCGCGATGTCCGGGGTCGATCCGGAACCCCGGGCATCCCTCCAGCGGGTGACGAAGGAAGGACTCCAAGGACGTGCGCGCGGCGAGATCGTCGAGCAGCGGGTCACCGTCATCCCGGGGAACCAGGTGGAGTTCCTCCCCTCGACGGAGCAGCTCCAGACGGCCGAAGTTCGCCAACGCACGATCGATGATGTCGACCAGCGCTTGCGGGACCGGATAACGCGCGTTCGAGCCGAGCAGATCGAGGATGTCTTCCCGAGACCAACCCGACTGTGCGGCGTTCCAGAGCGAGATCGGCGTGATGCGATACTCGTGGAAGTACTCCGGGCTCTTCTCGAGGTGCGCGATCGCCGCCAGCCGATGGCGTAGCGACATCGCGCCCGGGTGATGAACCTCGAGGAGCAGGGTGCCATCGCTCTGGACGACGAGGGGTTTCGGATCGGCGCTCATGCGCGGCTCGCTCCCATCGTGGACCGTCCGTTCAGGAAGTCATGCCTCGTCTTCCGGCAAGTCATCCCCGCCCATCGAAGAGGCCGTGGATTCCTCGCCATCTCCCGGCTCGGAATCGTCGGGCCGCTCGACCTCATCCGCATCGTCCGGCTCCACCAGTTCCGCCCCGATGACCGAGTCGCCCTCTCGGACACGAATCAGGCGAACACCCTGCGTCGCTCGACCGATATCCCGGAAACCATCGACTTCGATACGAACGAGCATTCCCCCTTGCGTCATGAGCATGGCGTGCTCACCGCCGACGATCGACAGTGCCGTCACCACTCGACCGTTTCGACTGGAAGCCCGAATGTCGATCAGTCCTTTGCCTCCGCGGCTCTGGCTTCGGTATTCCTCGAACTTCGTCCGCTTCCCGAAGCCGTGCTCGCAGATGGTCAGCAGCGACCCACCCTCGCTCACGACCGCCATTCCGACCACGAAGTCATCGCCGACGAGCGTGATCCCTTTGACACCCCGGGAGACTCGTCCCATTTGCCGGACTCCGGACTCCGGGAAGCGAATCGCCATCCCCTTGGCCGTCGAGAGAACGACATCGTCTTCGCCGCTGGTCAGCTGCGCGGCGATCAGCTCATCACCCTCGTCGATGACGATGGCGATGATCCCGGTCTTCTTCGGCCGCGAGTATGCCTCCAGAACCGTCTTCTTGACGATGCCCTTCCGGGTGGCGAACACGACGTTCCGGCTGTCGAACTCCCGCACCTGGAGGCTGGACATGACGCGCTCGTCCGACTCGAACGGCAACAGGTTCACGATCGCTCGACCCTTGCTCGTCCGCGCGAGGTCCGGGATGTCGTAGACCTTCAGCCAGTAGACCTTGCCGTAGTTCGTGAAGAACATGATGTAGTCGTGAGTGCTGGCGACGAACAGGTTCTTGATGAAGTCACCCTCACGACTCGATCCCGCGGTGATCCCGCGTCCCCCTCGACCCTGACTTCGATAGGTCGATACCGGCGTCCGCTTGATGTAGCCCTGGTGGCTGAGGGTCACCACGACCTGTTCCTCGGCGATCAGATCCTCGATGTCGATGTCCTCGTGGGAATCGATGATCTCCGTGCGGCGCTTGTCGCCGAACTTCCCGAGCATCTCCTCGACGTCCTGGCGGATGATCCCCAGCACCTTCGTCCGGCTCGTGATGACCTCGCGGTGGAAATCGATGTCGGCGAGCACCGACTGGAGTTCCTCTTCCAACTTGTCGCGCTCGAGGCCGGTGAGGCGTTGCAGTCGCATCTGCAGGATCGCCTCCGCCTGGATCCGGGTCAGATCGAACTCCGCCATGAGCGCAGCCCGCGCCTCGTCCGGCGTCTGCGACGCGCGAATGAGCTCGATGACCCGATCGATGTGGTCCAGAGCGATGAGCAGACCCCGGAGGATGTGCGCACGCCGCTCCGCCTTCTCCAACAGGAATCGGGAGCGTCGACGGATCACGACCATGCGGTGGTCGCGGTACGCTTCGAGCATCTGCTTGATGTCGAGCGTGCGCGGTCGACCATTGACCAGGGCGACGTTCTGCACACCGAAGCTCGTCTGGAGCTGGGTGTGCTTGAAGAGATGATTGAGAATCACCTCCTCGTTCTCTCCGCGCTTGATCTCGACGACCAGGCGAATCCCGGTGCGGTCCGATTCGTCCCGAATGTCGGAGATGCCGCTGAAACGACCATCGCGAACACCCTTGGCGATGTCCTCGGCCAGCTTCGCCTTCGAGACCTGATAGGGGATCTCGGTGATGACCAGGGAGACTCGTCCCTTCTTCTCCTCGGTCTCCACCTTCGCGCGCAGAGTCAGGATGCCGCGTCCCGTCTTGTACGCGGACAAGATGCCTCGTCGCCCACAGATCACTCCACGCGTCGGGAAGTCGGGTCCCGGAACATGGTTCATGATCTCGTCGATGGTGATGTCGGGATCGTCGAGGAGCGCGAGGATCGCATTGAGGATCTCGGTGATGTTGTGGGGTGGCATGTTGGTCGCCATGCCGACCGCAATCCCGGATCCGCCGTTGACCAGGAGATTGGGGAATTTTCCCGGCAGGACCGTGGGCTCGTCGCGCGTCTCGTCGTAGTTGCGAACGAAGTCCACCGTCTGCTTGTCGAGGTCTTCGAGCATCTCGACGGATGCCGAGGTCATCCTCGCCTCGGTGTATCGCATGGCCGCCGGAGGATCGCCATCGATCGATCCGAAGTTGCCCTGCGGGTCGACCAGCGGATAGCGAATACTGAACTCCTGTGCCATCCGCACGAGTGTCGGGTAGATCACCGACTCACCATGGGGGTGGTAGTTTCCGGAGGTGTCTCCCGCAATCTTCGCGCACTTCCGGTGCTGACCTCTCGGGCCGAGATTGAGGTCGTTCATGGCCACGAGAATGCGACGTTGCGAGGGCTTCAGCCCGTCGCGAACGTCCGGGAGAGCTCGAGAGATGATGACGCTCATGGCGTAGGTCAGATACGACCCCTTCATCTCGTCCTCGATGCTCATGTTCTCGATGCGCGACTCGTCTTCCATGCGAATCCTTCTCGGTCGATTCCTCGAGTGGAATCCTCAGTGTCCGAGGCGCTCCAGCGGAGCCTCGGCAACCCCCATCAGGACGATCGCTCCTCGGCAGCTCGGACCAGGTGACCGAGCGCTCCGTTCAGCGTCGCCGTTTCGTTCAACTCTTCGGCTCGCGCCGCGACTGCCAAGTTCAGGACGTCGATCTCGGTCGAACGCCCTTCCTCGAGATCCCTCAACATCGAGCAGCGATTGGTGGCCGTCCGCCGACAGACGTCGGCGACCACGGACTCCCAGTCCCGCTCCTCCCACTCCGCGACGATCGACTCCGATCTCCCCGACGCACGAAGATGTGCCCCTCCGATCCTGGCGGTCTCACGCGCGAGCTCGGCGACCGTCGACCAGGCGTCGGACTCGAGCAACGCGCCGTTCGGCACGCGGATCAGCGCAGCGACCGGGTTGATCGCACAGTTCACCACGGCCTTCTCCCACAACAGGACCTCGACATCCGTCGACCCTTCGGCGTGGATCCCCGCTCGCCGGAACAGGTCGACGATCTCCTCGGTCGCGCTGTTCTCCCCCAGGACGTCCGCGGAGGCGATCCGCACGATGCCCTCGCCGACGACTCGAGACTCACTCTCCTCTCGCTGGGACAACCCGTAGGTCACCGAACCGACCCAGCCTCCTCTTCTCGTCGGCACCTCTCCGTCCGACGGCCAGACCTCCGCAAGGAGACGCGCATGTCCGAGTCCGTTGGCGAGGACCAGAACGCGTCCGGTGACTCCCAGGAGTCGAACACCCTTCTCCAGCGCGCGACTCAGGTCCCTGTGCTTCACACAGACGATCAACAGATCGAAGGTCCCCACCTCCGACGACGAGTCCGGCCCCAAGACCGGAATCGACAATACGGTGCGCTGATCCGCTCGAACCGGACTCCCTCCGACCACACGACTCGCGCCCGTTCGAGCCAACCGCGCGACGCGGTCCGCCCGGTGATCGAGCAATGCAACGCGATCGACGCCCCAGAACTCGGCGAGTGACGTCGCGACCCAAATGCCGACCGCACCAGGTCCCTGAACCAACACTCTCGAAGTGTTTCCCATGGCCGATCAGGGCCCTACTCGTTCTCGTCGAACGCCTCGAGCTCTTCCTTCTTGAGGTGAAAGCTCTCCTCATCACTCGGGTACCCACGACGCTCGACGTCGGACCGGAACGACGACACGGCACGTCGAACGACTTCGTCGAGATCCGCGTATCGACGCACGAACTTCGGTCGGAAAGACCCTCCCCACCCGAGGAGATCCTGGGTCACCAACACCTGACCGTCGCAGTCCGGACCGGCCCCGATCCCGATCGTCGGAATCCTCGACTCGGCGGTCACTCGCCGAGCCACTTCACGTGGGATGCACTCCAGGACCACCGAGAACACGCCCATCCGCTCCAGGATGCGCGCATCCTCCATGAGCTGCTCCGCCCGATCGCTCGTCGTTGCCTGCGCACGGTAGCCACCCAACAGCGTCGCACTCTGTGGTGTCAGGCCGAGATGGCCCATGACCGGGATCCCCGCCTCGACGATCCTGCGGACGGTCTCTGCTCGACTGCGCCCTCCCTCGAGCTTGACTGCGTCCATACCGCCATCTTTGACCAACTGTCCGGCATTGCGGACCGCTTCATCATCGGATGACTGGTAACTCATGAAGGGCAGATCTCCGACCAGGAATGCATCCGGGGCGCCTCGGCGGACCGCACGACAGTGGTGCAGCATGTCGCTCATGTTGACCGGAACGGTATCCCTATAGCCGAGCACCACGTTCCCGACCGAGTCTCCGACGAGCAGCATCGGAATCCCGACCTCGTGGAGGAGTCTCGCCATGGGCGCCTCGTAAGCGGTCAACACCGCGAACGGCTTCCCCTCTTCCTTCCAGCGAAGGAAGTCGACGATCCCGATCCGACCTGGCGATCCCGGCGTCTTGCTCATCGCTTCGACTCAAACGTCCAGCGACCGAGCTTCGAGCGCGTGCTTCTCGATGAAGTTGCGACGAGGCTCGACATTCGGACCCATCATGATCGTGAAGATGTTGTCGGCGCCGACCTGATCCTCGATCGTGACCCGCTGCATCTTCCGGGTCGTGGGATCCATGGTCGTCTCCCAGAGTTGGTCGGGATTCATCTCTCCCAGTCCCTTGAAGCGAGTCATCGACACCTTCGACTTCATCGCCTCCAACGTCTTGGGCAACAGTGATGACAGGTCATCGAGCGGAATCTCCGAGCTGTCGACCTTCAAGACGGCCAACGCACGCGCCGCGATGTCCTCGCCGTCCCCGGAGAAGTCGAAGACCGGGACGACTTCGTCCATCCCATCCTGCTCCGGGGGGTAGAGACTCGCGAGGTCGAAGCCGCGTTCTTCGATGGACGCCAGCAGCCTGTTGACCTCATCCACGCCGAGGAACTCCCGGACGAACAAGTCGCACCGCGGGACCACATCCTCGCCAGAGGTCGGAGACTCGCCTCCCGCGGTTTCCGCTTCGTCGACGCGAGGCTCGGGCTCGGGCTGGATCGGAACTCCGTTCGAGTCCAGTCGTCCGATCCGGGGCTCGTGTCCGAGCTTCGAGGTCTGATCCGCGAGGAAGTCGCGATACTTGCCCTCCCTCGTGAAGTGCAGCGTCCCCGACTCCTGATTCGCGGCGACGACACGGAACACCGGAAGGGCACCGCTGTTCGACCACTCTTCCCGGACCCACTGACGAACATCCAACCCTTGACGCGAGAGGCGACGCTCGTGCCGCCCGAGTTCCCGGATGTCGTTCAGCAGCGACCCGATCGCTTCGCCCTCGATCACCCGTCGATCCGAGCTGACTTGGAGCTGAGTCGATGACGTGGCGAGTCCCAGCAGTACATCCTCGAGCTCACCCTCGTTCTGGATGTACTTCTCATCCTTCCTCCACTTCACCCGATAGAGAGGCGGTTGCGCGATGTAGATGAAACCGTTCTCCGCGAGCTCCGGCATCTGCCGGAAGAAGAACGTCAGGAGGAGAGTTCGAATGTGGGAGCCGTCGACATCGGCGTCGGTCATGATGATGACGCGGGCGTAGCGAAGCTTGGAGATGTCGAACTCCTCGGAACCTATACCGGTCCCGAGAGCCGTGATGATCGTCTGGATCTCCTCGTGCTTCAGCATCTTGTCGAAGCGGGTCTTCTCGACGTTGAGGATCTTACCCTTGATCGGAAGCACCGCTTGGATCCGGCTATCCCGCCCCTGCTTCGCCGACCCTCCTGCCGAGTCTCCCTCGACGATGAACAGCTCCGTCTCGTCCCGGTCCCGACTTCGGCAGTCCGCCAGCTTCCCGGGGAGGCTTCCCGAGGAGAGAAGGCCCTTCCGACGCGTCAGATCTCTCGCCTTGCGAGCCGCTTCACGCGCCCGGGACGCGTCGATCGCCTTCTGAACCATGGTTCGGGCGATCGGAGGATGCTCCTCGAGATAGATGCCCAGGGCCTCGTTCACCATCGAAGCGACGATGCCCTCGATCTCCGTGTTGCCGAGCTTTTCCTTGGTCTGTCCCTCGAACTGCGGATTGGGGAGCTTGACGCTGATCACCGCCGCCAAGCCCTCGAGGTAGTCGCGACCATCCGGGAGCGAGTCGTTCCCTTTGATCATCCCACGATCCTTGATGTACTTGTTCAAGGTTCGCGTGAGAGCGGAGCGGAATCCACTCAGGTGAGTCCCCCCGTGCGGCGTGTGAATGTTGTTGGCATAGCTGTAGATCTGATCCGACGAGTATCCGCCGTTGTGCTGGAGCGCAATCTCCAGAGAGACTTCGTAGGTCTGCGGTGCAGTACCGACGTCGACCTTCTTCTCGAAGTAGACGATGTCCTCGTAGAGAGGATCCTTGTTCTCGTTGATGTTGACGACGAAGGAACGCAGACCATCCGGGAAGAAGAACTCGTCCTTGCGGTCTGCTCGGGCATCCTCCAGGAGGATCCGGATCCCTGCATTCAGGTAGGCCAGTTCCCGCAGTCGCTTCGCGACGACGTCGTACTGATGATCGACCGTCTCGAAGATCGCGGAGTCTGGCTTGTAGACGACCTTCGTCCCACTCGAGTCCACGGTTCCGATCACCTCGAGGGAAGAAGTGGGTTCTCCCCGAGCGTACGTCTGTCGGTGGAGCTTGCCTTCACGCGAGACTTCGACCTCGAGCCACTCGGAGAGCGCATTGACGACCGAGATCCCGACGCCGTGGAGTCCGCCCGACACCTTGTAGCTGCTGTTGTCGAATTTCCCCCCGGCGTGGAGCTTGGTCATCACGACCTCGAGAGCCGACATTCCTTGATCCTCGTGGAAGTTGACCGGAATACCGCGGCCGTCATCGATGACCGTGACCGAGCCATCCTCGCCGATACGGACGGATACCTTCGTCGCGTAGCCAGCCATGGCCTCGTCGATGCTATTGTCGACGACCTCGTAGACGAGGTGGTGGAGCCCGGCCGCTCCGGTGCTCCCGATGTACATCGCGGGGCGCTTGCGCACCGCTTCAGCACCCTCGAGAACCTTGATGCTACTCGCACCGTACTCGCCGGCTCCCTTGCTGGAATCGGTCACGGGGTCGCCCTCTTCGAAATCCATCGGATCGGCTTCCTGGTTCTCATCGTCCGACTCGGGACGATCCTCGGGGTCGACGCCGCGATCGCCGTCTTCGAATGTCATCAGCTCGGTTTCCTGGTTCTCGTCGCTACCTTCGCGACGAAGCGCACGTCATGGACTCCGTCGAGACCACTCTCGGCAAGAGCGTCGATCAGATCGAGGCGGGCGAACTCCAACTCACTGCGAACCGGCGAAGAACTCACCGAGACACGGAGCACTCCTTGTCGAAAACCGAGAACGCGGGAGACCGAAGCGATCGAGTCGCCGACCGCCACTCGCCAGATCTCCGAGATGCGCTCGAACTCGGCCTCGACTGCGCCGCCGACAGCGACGTTACGCCCGACCGGACGACATTGCTCGAGGATCGCCGGAAGCCAGGTCCGCAGCTTCTTCGGCTGGGGTACCCGCGCTGCCCTTTCGTCATCGAGGAAACGACAAGACACCGAACAGGACTCCGATTCCCTCGGAACCGTCATTCCTGGGTCACCAACGGCATCACGACGTGCCGATAGTCGTCACCCAACAACTCGACGCTGAAGCAGCCGGCGGTACGCCTATCCTTGAACGAACCTCGCAGCGAATCGGAGGTCTGAACCTTCAACAGGTCGATCAGGTATCCGGGATTGAAGTTGATCGAGAACTCGGGCTCCGGTGCACTCACCGTCGTCACTCCGAGCTCGATCCGAGACTCTCCCAGATTCGTCGCATGCGTGCTCAGGACGAGGCGATCCCCATCGAACTTGAACTGAACCGAGTTGGTCTCCTTCGTCGTCATCAGCGACGCTTGGCGTAGGGCCACCAACAACTCCTGGCAGGGCATGTCGTAGACGTACTCGCCGGGGCTCGGAAGCGCTCGCTGGTAGTCGGGGAACTGCCCATCGATCAGTCGACAGGACAGCGAGATGCGATCCGAGTTGTAGGTCACTTCGGCGTTGCTCAGGTGGAGATCGACGCTGTCCCCACCCTCGGCCGCGAGAATCCGCATGAGCAGATCGACTCCCTTGAGCGGAATCAGGTAGCGCGCAGCCTCGACGCCGTCCGGCGAGGCCACCTCGATCGGACACCGAGAGTAGGCCAAGCGCTTCCCGTCGGTGCTCACCAGCCGAAGTGAGCCGCCTTGCACGTCGAAGAGAACCGAGTGCATCTGGAAGCGGGTCGCGTCGCGCGCCGCCGCAATGACCACCTTCTTGAGCATGTCGAGCAAGCCGGCGCGCCCGACTCGAATCGAGGGCGAAGGCGGTTTGAAGTCGAGGCGAGGAAACTCGCTGGCGCTCTCGACCGGGACCTTGAACTGGGAAGCGCCGCAACGAATCACCGCGGTGTTCCCGTCCTCGACCGCCTCGATCGACACCTCCGCATCGGGGGTTTCCCGCAAGATGGCATGAAGACGTGACGCAGGGATGGCGAGATCGCCATCGGTCGAGATCTCGACCGAATCCAAGCGGACCGATAGGCCGACCTCCATGTCCGTCCCCTGGACGATCAATCCGCCGTTGTCGGTTCGGAGATATACGGCCAAGAGAATCGGCCGAGTGGCATTGGAGGCAACGACCCCGGTCACGAGGTTGACTGCTTCTTGGAGTTCCTTGGTATGGCAGAGAACCTTCACGCGACCTCGATCCTTGGGCGATAGATGGGCAACTACAGTGACCCACCTCTGGTGCGCTTCACGGCTCGACGTCCTCGTGCAAGCCGCGGCCTGGTGCTCGTCGAGCACCGATCCCGTACGCGGCGACTCCCAACGTCGTCGTCGTCGCGAAGTACTCGGAGATCACTCGGGCGGGTTGCGATCGGGCCGTTGGCGCCCTTGGAAAGACGCCTCGGAAACGAGGAGTCTGGACTGGGGAGGCTCGAGAGCTGCTGCCTGGCCGGGGGTCCGCGTCCGGATCTCCCGGAGGGGGCTGAGCAGAGCCGTTCGCCAGTCGAGCCACAGGCCCGCATTATAGGTGAGACACGGTCTGCTGCAACCGGTTCGGCACCGCGGGCCATCGCCACAAAACACAATAATATAGATACTTACGCCGCAACAACCAACTCACCCCACCCCCCGTCGACAGAAGGCGATGATCTGTGACCCCAAGGGGAGTTGTGGAGGGAGTGGATCCCACCCTCCGGATGATAGGAATGTCATGGTCATCGTTAGGGCTGTCGATTTGTGGATAAACCGACTCCGCGATCATAACGGCTTAGGAGGCTATCCCTTATAGTCAGACTCCCCGTCGATTCTCCATGGGGTGATTGTGACGAGTCGTGGGGGAGACTCGTTGAGTGGTCATCGGGTTGTGAACAGTGAACAGTGGGGTGGCGAGTCTTCGACGATGTTGCCGACAATCCGGAGTGTCCCATCAGCCGGCTCTCCGCACGGTTCTCCACAAGGAGTCAACGGAGGGCGAGCTCGACGTTCTCCACGAGGGATCGGATCTTGGGGTCCTTCGTGATCTGACCCTCGATCTTGGACAGCGCGTGAAGAACGGTGGAGTGGTCTCGGCCTCCGAACCGGCTACCGATTTCGTTGAGGGAGAGGTCGGTGTGACGGCGAGCGAGGAACATCGCGATCTGCCTCGGGAGTACCACCGAGCGGCTGCGCCGAGCCGACTCGAGGTCCTCTCGAGTGACGTCGAACTCCGCCAGCACGGCTTCCAGGATGCGCTGGAAGTCGATTCGGGGACTCTCCGATTGGAACACGTCGGCCAACGACGCACGGACATTGTCGACATCCATGGGGCGTCGTTCGATGGTGACCATGGTCTGGAGACGGAGGACCGCGCCCTCCAGTTCGCGGACGCTCTGACGGACCTTCTGTGCGATCAGCTCCGCGAC
>JAGQRC010000597.1 GCA_020425835.1 Planctomycetota bacterium
GGATGGGAGTGCCTCACATCTCGTCGCTCCGGATGTCCGCAGCGAAGCCCGTCCCACCGGGAACCCCGTCGGCGCCGTAGCAGATGAACACCGGGCCATCGTCCGTGCTGTTCCAGATGTAGGGCTCCTCGGTCCAAGGGTCGACCGGAATGCGGCGGATGTACTGCTTGCCGTCCTTCGACTCCACGAGTTCCTCGAACGAGGTCGGGTAGCGGCCGCAATCGAGCTTGAACATGTCGCACGCCGACCCCAAGGTCGTGAAGTCCGCATGCACCTTGGCGACTCGCGCTTCGTCGTCGCGCCCGAAGAGAGTCTCCTGCACCGCCCCGACGTAGCCCGCGATCACTTCGACCGGCACCCGGAGCTTCGCTCGCATCGCTTCGCCGTCCGAGAATGCTGCCACCGTGATCGGGTGTCCCGCGCTCTTTCTTGCGAACCGGTCGAAGATCCTCTTCACGTCCGCGGCGGCGTCTTCCGGCATGGACCGCTCGAACATGCCGCCCATCGACTTCATCATCACACCGAAGTCCACGTCCCCGTACAGGAACGCGTCGGCGCCGAGGTTCGTCGAGTGAAGCGTGGTTCCGACGCCCGATCCGCCCTTCAGGAGCGACGCGATGTCGGTGTTCCCGAACGAGCCGACGATGAGCCCCGGGGAGGGTGACCCGAGCTCGATGATCATGTTCTCACCGATGAGCAGGGACGGATCGACACCCGATTCCGGCGTCGCCTCCATGTCCATCGTCAGTCGCTGAATCGAGACTTCGCCTTCTCGCCGGACATCTCGATCGAACGACATCGTCCAGGTCTGGCCGAGCGCGCGATAGAAGCTGGTGAACGGCTCTTCGGTCATCGCCCGCGTATAGACGCGGTACGCCTCGTAGACCTTCTCCACGTCGTCCGCGACCAGCGCCATCGATCCCTGAATGAGTGTCTCCGGACCGTACATGTCCATGGCGAGGCCGTTCCCGAAGGCCCCAGCCACCTCGTCGGCGAGCTTCCGGATCTCGGCCACGGTCTCCTCCGCGATGCCCATGTCGCCAAGGACGACCGCGCACTCGTCGACCAAGAACTCCGTGGCCGCCGTCTGCGGAACCCGCGTCACGAGTCGCAACGCGCCGGTCCGGGGAAGCCGATCGAGGAGCGAGAGATCGGCGGTCCCCCGGCAAGCCGAGGTGAATGCGGCGAGACGACTGCCGGCCAGCGGCGCGACCGTCTTCCCGATCTCGAAGTGTCCCGCACCGATGTCGAGGGTGAGTTCCAGGTGATCGACTTGCTCCACGAGGTCGAGCAGGAATCGTGCTTCGCCCTCGAGTACCCGGCCGATACCCTCCATGCCCTGTCCGAGGTTCTCGTAGAAGCTCGGGATCGAGCCCGCCATCAGCTTCAGCCGCGGCGCATAGGTGCGGGCGAGCCTCTCGACGTCGACCGCGATCTCGAGACGACCGCGGCCCGCTTTCGAAAGCGCGTGACGCGCAGCGGCCGCGGCCGGCCCGGTCAGCATCTCGGGCGCAGTTGCGGCGATCAGCGGACCGTCGGCGTCGGCCGGTGCCTGCTGAGCGAGGCCCAACGACTGCAGCATCCCTCGGTAGGCGCCGGCGTTCTCGCCGGTGACCTCGGCGCCGACGAGGTAGTGATCGAGATCCTCGAAGACGAAGACCAGCCCCGCCCCCGATCCGAACGCGGACAGACCGGGATCACCGATCTGCTCCGCTTCGGCGCGAAGCGTCGCGGCCGGCCTCGAGAACCCGGCGGCCTGGCCGATCCAGGGCAGCGGGGGTCTCTATCTCGGCTACGACCGGCCCGCGCAAGGAGGCGGATCCTACTTCACGGGCGTGCTCTCGATGCAGCATCTCGGTCTCGGGGTCGAGCGGATCGACGACGATTTGTACGCGACCTGGCTCAGCGGATTCGATCGCGGTCGCCCGAACAAGTTCGGAGATCGTTGGGCCTACACGATCGGCACCGGGTTCGGTACCGAAGCAGCCGCTCTGGGATGCTCGTATCGCTGGATGCGTAGCGCCGGTGGAACCCCGCGCGATGAGCGCGTCACCGTCGGTACCGTCGAACGCCTCCGCTTCCTTTCGCTGGGTCTCGCCCGCACCTGGCAGCTCGAAGACGGTCCCCACACCTTCGAGGGGGATCTCGGACTCCGTCCGATCGGTCCTCGCGTCACCGTCTTCGGCGATCTTCGAGGCAACGACGACACTTCGCCCCGGCACTTCGTCTACGGCCTGGGCGGTGGAGTCGACCTCTTTCCCGGTGTGAACCTCGGACTGCGCTGGGAGAAGCCGGGCGACCGACCGCACGGCGCCACGTCGATCCGCATTTCCATCTCGCCGAGTCAGGACACCGAGGCGAGCTATCGATATCACACGGTACACGGCGACAACCGGCGGGCCGCCTCGACGTACGCAGTGGAGTTCCATCGCACCCCGACCGTCAGGCAGGCATTCCACGTCGAAGGCCGGTACGACGAGATCCGTCTGGGCGGTCCGCTCACCTATCGGACCTATCGTTTCTTCGACGATCGCACGCGTCTGATGCCGCTCCTGGCGCACATCGACGCGCTGGCCTCGCGTCGCGACGTCGACGGCGTCGTGATCCGTCTCTCCGGATTCCATGCGCGGCCCGCGCTTCTCTGGGAGCTGCGCGCACAGCTGGAGGGGCTGCGTGCCTCCGGAAAGAAGGTGGTGCTCTACCTCGATCGGGTCTCTCTCTTCGACTACATGCTGGCGACCGCCGCGGATCAGGTGTGGATCGATCCGCTCGGCTCCCTCGATCTGCGCGGACTCAACCTGGGTCGCACCTACTACCACGACATGCTCGAGAAGATGGGTGTCGGTTTCGACGAGTGGCGGTTCTTCCGCTACAAGACGTTCGCGGAAAGCTACTCGCGCGATTCGATGTCGGAAGCCGACCGCGAACAGCTCGGCGCCCTCGTCGACGATCTCTATGACGAGACCGTGCGCCTGATCTGCACGTCCCGCAAGCTGAGCGAAGACGACTGGAACCAGCTGGTCGATCACCAGGGAATGATCTTGCCCGAGGAGGCCGTGTCGCTGGGGCTCGTCGACAGCGTCGGAACCTACCAGGACGCGTGGAAGGCGGCCCCCGATGCTTCCCGGCGCGATTCGCAAGTCGGAGTCACGGCCGTAGCCGGCTTGGGCACGGTGATGGGAGATCCGATCTGGTCACCCGTCGAATGGGGAGAGCGCCCCCGCATCGCTCTCCTCTACGCCATCGGTCCGTGCGACATGGATTCCGGCATCCGCGGACGCCAGCTCGCGCGGGCGGTCCGACAGGCGCGCGAGGATCGGCGCGTGAAGGCGGTCGTCCTG
>JAGQRC010000598.1 GCA_020425835.1 Planctomycetota bacterium
AACTGAGTCGGGCGACGTCGGCCGGCGAAGCGTCGACTCTCGACGGCCGTTCGTCCCACTGGACGCTCGACTCGCGGGCACCGGGCCGTTCGTCGAACGGTCCGGTCCACATGCACTCTCGGCTCAGAAACTCGGGACACAGAAAAGTCCCGGACACAGTGTCTCCGAGTCACCCGTCTCCGAGTCACCCGTCTCCGAGTCACCCGTCTCCGAGTCACCCGTCTCCGAGATACACCGCCTCCGGGACTTCGGTCACTTCGAAGCGGCAGTGACCGCGCCCTCGCCCCACGCCCCCTCCGGGGCTTGCTGCTCGACGAGCGCCACGGTCTCGGGGTCGACACGGTCTGCGGTGAGATGCCGCTTCAACTCCCGACACGCCTCGCGGAGGTCCTCGAAGCGCGACGGAAGACCTCGGCACTTCTTGGCGAGCGAAGGGTAGACGACCTGCCACTCGACGAAGCCCTTGCCCATCGAAACGGGCTCGAGACGCACACCTGACATCGGACTCTCCCGGATTCTCGCTGACATCGGGGAAGAACGCGCGCGCGGAGTACGGCGCGCGAGAACGCACACGGTGAGGCGCGCAGTGTAGTGCAACCGACGCGCTCGGGGAAGCGGTCGGAACGCGAGGCGAACCGTTGAGCGCACTCCTGGCCTGAGGCAGAATCCCCGCCTCGCTCCTGCGGCCCTCACCCGGTTGGGATTGCCGATGTCTCCATCCCCCGCCCGCTACCGCGCCCTAGTGCTCGACCTCGACGGAACCCTCGTGGCCGACGACGGCTCGATCCACCCTCGAACGCGGGCCGCCCTCGCCGCCGCGTCCGATCAAGGGATTCGCGTGATGATCGCGACGGGCCGCTCGGAGAGTTCCGCGGGACCCGTCGTGGATGCGCTCGGCGGTGACACGCCGGCGGTGATCTACAACGGCGCCGCCGTCTACTGCCCCGTCGCACGAGACGTGATCGAGCGGCGGGTCCTCGGCCAGCGGGAGCTCACGCGCGTCATCGACTACGCCACTCGGACGGGTTGTCTCGCCGTCTCCATGTGCGTGGGGCGCAAACTGGGCTGGAGCCCACCGGGAACCGACGTCGAGGCCGCGCTCCACGACATGACGCACGTCGAGCTGCGGACCGATCCCTCCGACCTCCGACAGGACGACGTGATCCGCATCTCGCTGTTCTCCAAGGTTCACTCCGACCCGGAATCGCTCGCCGACGACTTCCAGCGACAGGTCCAGGGCGACTTCTACGTCACGCACTTCCCGCTCCGCCTGCTGCCGGCCCATCGGGGCTCCGACCTCGTCGTACTGGACGTCCATCCCCGCTGCCCCGGAAAGGCGCGAGCGATCGAACTCCTCGGGGAGCGATACGGAATCCCCGCTTCCGAGGTGGTCGCGGTCGGCGACGCCACCAACGACCTGCCGATGATCGAAGCCGCGGGCCTGGGCGTCGCCATGGAGGTCGCGATGCCGGAGGTCCACGCCGCCGCCGATCGCATCATCGGAGCGAACGACACCGACACGATCGCGGTCCTGGTCGAGGAGTTGTTCGGGGTCCGAGTGCGCGGCGTCGCATGACAGGGTGACGCGTTGCTTTTCAACTCTTATCTGTTCCTGTTGGTCTTCCTCCCGATCACTTGGATCGGATACCGCGGTCTCTCGCGCGAAGACGTGCCGAGAAAAGTTGCGCTGACCTGGCTGGTCGCGTGCTCCCTGTTCTTCTACGGCTGGTGGAACCCGCGGTACGTCCTGCTCCTCGGCGCCTCCATTCTCGTGAACTACGCGCTCGGACGTCTGTTGGCGCGCAGCTCCGGCCGTCGCATGGGCTCCGTGGCCCTCACGCTGGGCGTGGCGCTGAACCTCGCGGCGCTCGGCTACTTCAAGTACGCGAACTTCTTCGTCGACCACGTCCTCCGACTGGATCTGAGCCTCGAGCCGATCGTGCTGCCCCTCGCGATCTCGTTCTTCACTTTCCAGCAGATCGCCTTCCTGGTCGATGCGTATCGGGGGGAGACGCGAGAACCCGACTTCATCGACTACACACTCTTCGTGACCTTCTTCCCTCAGCTGATCGCAGGTCCGATCGTCCACCACAAGGAGATGCTCCCGCAGTTCGATCGGCCCCAGAGCACTCCCCAGCGCTCCGAGGATCTGGCGGTCGGTGGGACGATCTTCGCGTTCGGCTTGGCGAAGAAGGTCCTCCTCGCCGACCTCGTGGCGGGCTACGCGACGCCGGTCTTCGGCGCAACGCAGAACGGTGTGACTCCCGACCTCGGCGCCGCCTGGGTCGGGCTGTTCGCATACACCCTGCAGATCTACTTCGATTTCTCCGGCTACTCCGACATGGCGATCGGACTCGGCCGGCTGTTCGGGATTCGACTTCCCGTCAACTTCGACTCGCCCTACCGCGCCGACAGCATCGTCGACTTCTGGCGCCGCTGGCACATGACCCTCTCTCGGTTCCTCCGCGACTACCTCTACATTCCACTCGGAGGGAACCGACACGGCCGAGCGCGACGATACGTCAACGTGATGATCACCATGCTCCTCGGCGGTCTGTGGCACGGTGCCGGCTGGACGTTCGTCGTTTGGGGTGGACTCCACGGCAGCTACCTCTGCGTCGAGCACGCGTGGCGCAGGTGGAGGGGGGACCGGGCGCCACTGCCGACCTGGCTCGCACGCACCCTGACCCTGGCCGCGGTGATGCTCGCCTGGGTGTTCTTCCGCGCGGAGAACTTCGAGGCCGCGCAGCACTACCTCGCTGGCCTGGCGGGTGCCGGCGGCCTGACGCCCATGGCGGATGCGGAGATCGGAAACGGCGCGCTGTGGGTCGCCGCGATCCTGCCGATCGCCCTCTTCACGCCGAACACCCAACAGTGGCTCGCGCACTATGGTCCCGCGGAGTCCGCGGTGGAACCGTGGTCCCGACGCTGGGCGTGGCACCCCACGCCCCGCTGGGGGGTCATCACCGCGACCCTACTTCTGATCAGCATCCTCCGCATCTCTTCGTACAGTGAGTTCATCTACTTCCAGTTCTGAAGCCGAGCCCGAGGAGTGCCGCACCTTGGCAGAGACCCGCGCGAGCGACGAGACTTCGACCTTCCGACGCTACAACCGTCTCCTCTACGGCGGCGTGCTGCTCGTGCTCGCGGTCGTGGCGGTGACCGACGTGGTCGTCGATCCGTTTCGAATCCACGATCACTTCCGCCTCTCCGCGCTCGAGCCGTATCGCTCGTCGTCGCGCCCTCGGATCCACAATTCGGTCGTCGCCACCCGAGGGCGCTTCGATGTCGCGATCCTCGGATCGAGTCGCGCCATGAACTCGCTCCGGACGGA
>JAGQRC010000599.1 GCA_020425835.1 Planctomycetota bacterium
TCGACGATGTCGAGGTCCTTCCGGAAGACCCGGTAGATGTTCACATCGTCGCGCTCTCCGGAGGTCCCCATGTGCAGCGTGAGGTGCGCCTGCGGATCGAGATCGATCAAGAGAACGCGGTGGCCCTGGCGTGCCCAGTAGGCGCCACAGTTGGCGACCAACGTCGTCTTCCCGACCCCACCCTTTTGGTTGATGAACGCGAGCTTGGCGACCTTCGAGTCCGTGACCATCGAATCCGACTGCTCCGACTCCGCTCCGAGATCGACTCGCCGCCCCTTCGGCCCCAGCCTGACCCGGGATCGCCACGACGCGAGGCTTCGAGGGCCTGGACGGCCCTGGACGCACCACTTACCTGACCACACTTCGGCCGCAGAGACCACCCCTTCGGGTGGGTCCGGGGAGAACAAACGCTCGACCGACGTGCGAGCACCCTGACGGCGACTCAGAGGTCGTCGACGATCTCGAGCGCGCGGATCCCCGCCGAGTCGTCGGCGGCGAGGAGTCGAACCAGATTTCGGAGATCCTCCTTCGACCAACCCATTCGGTGCGCGCCGCGCAGGTGGGAGTGTAGCGGCGCGAGCAGCCCTTGACCGAGAAGCGACGCGACTCCCAAGGCCTCGAGGTCGGCGAGTTCCAGGTGACCTCTCCCCATCACCCGGCCATACGCGAATCCGAGGATCCATCGCTCCAGGTCGGGATGGCGACTCCGAAGCGTCGAGAGCACTCGATCGGTCAGCCGACCGTAGACCGCCTCGAAGATCTGCCGACCCCTGGTGACGCGCTCGGAGTCCGATCCTTCGACCTCGACGGGTCGATCGGCGGCGAAGCCCCCGGCGCGCTCACGATCGCTCCATCGTCCCAAGGCCTCGATCGCGCTCGGAAACCCGGAGTAGGGGATTCCTTGGAGAATCGCTTCGACGACGTGACAGCGACTCTCCGACGCGGCGCACGCGTCGAGGGCCGCGTCGAGCCGCGTCGAGTCCCGTCTCCCGATCGCCCATGCGACGCGGCAGAGTGCAGCGATCCTCTCCGACGTCACGGACGCAGACACTCCGCGATGCGCGAGGCCACGCGCCGACAATCGTCGAGGCTCGGAACCAGAGCTAGTCGAATGTAGGGACCGGCCTCGCTCTCCTCCGGCGGGAGACTGGACAGCGCAGCGCCGGGAAGCGTCACGGCGGCAATGTCCGGCTGGAGCAGTCGCTCGGCGAGCGCAACTCCGGTCATTCCCTCGGGTGCACGTTGCCAGATGTAGAGCGTCGCTTCCGGCTCGGAACGTGGAAGACCCGCACGCTCGAACGCATCGACCAGAACGTCTCGCTTGGCGCGGTACTCCTCACGAAACGCGGCGACATGCTCCTCATCGGCGAGGGCTGCGATCGCTCCGGCCTGGACGAACCATGGCGAACCCGAGTCGATGTTGGTCTTCACCTTGCGGAAGCGGGCGATCAACCGCTCATCGCCCGCGCACCAGCCGACGCGGTAACCGGTCATCGCGGATCGTTTCGACAGCGACTGGAAGACGATGACGCCGTCGCGCCCGAACTCCAGAGCCGTTCGCGGTGGTTCGTCGCCGAAGTAGATCTCGGTATAGGCTTCATCCGACGCCGCGATGATCTCGTGCTCCCGACAGAAGGCGACCCACTCCTCGAGGTAGGCCGGCGAAGCGATGGCGCCAGTCGGGCTGTTGGGATGGGTGAGCCAGAAGATCTTTGCGCGATCGGCGACCTCCCGAGGAATGGTGTCGAGTCGAGGCATGAAGCCGTAACGCTCGGACAGCGGAACGCGGAACATCTCGCCCTCGGCGAACAGGGTCCCCCGCTCGTACGGGGGATAGCCGGGATCGGGCCCGATCACCAGATCTCCCGGATCGAGGATCGCCTCCGGGAAGTGGAAGATCGCCTCCTTGGAACCGATCGTCCCCACCACCTCCGACTCCGGGTCGAGTTCGACGCCGAACCGGCGCGCCGTCCATTGAGCGGCGGCACGTCGGAACTCGAGACTCCCGGCATACGGGGGATACCCTGCCGACTTGAACTCCTCGATGCCCGCCGCCGTCGCTTGTCGGACGAACTCTGGCGTCGGAATCGTCGGATCTCCCACGCCGAAGTCGACCGGCTCGAGTCCTCGCTCCTTCAGCTCGGCGACTTTGCGATCGATCGCATCGAACGCGTACGACCCGAGCTGCGCCAATCGTCGGGAACCGGTGATCTCCACCAAACCAGTGCTCGCTTCCGGAAGAAGAACGGCCGGACCACGCCGCGGTCAACGACCGACGGCATCCGTCATGGACAACCCGCGGAGCGCATGGCAACCGTCGCCGAACCAAAGCTCCCACAACACGGGGAACCGCCGTCGCAGGCTGGGGAGCAAGGTGCGCTCGGAGTCGAGATCGTCGTCGAGGCTCCGGAAGATTCCCAGAAGTTTCGAGCGGAGCCTCTCCACCTGACCCTGGGCACCCTCCTCGGCGATCCCCTGCCGAATCGCACTCCCGATGATCTCGAGGCCGTGACCGAGGAGCTTGACGCTGAACATCGCCAACAGCGTTCGAGCCTCGAGCTCGTTCTTGCCCGATCGAACCGCGAGTTCGTACTCGCGCTGCCTGAACTCGAGCTCCGACTCGATGCGTCGGCGGAAGACGCGAAGACGCTCCTCCACTCGAGCCCGCTCCGACTCCGACCACCAGCCAGCCAGGTCGACGGCGAGGAGGGCTTGGATCATGTGCTGCCCCCCACAGGTGTAGGCGTACGTTCCGGCTTCCGCCGGAGGGGCGGATCCCGGCGGTCGATCGAACGGCTCCTTGGCGAGCGCTTTCTCGACGATCCGGTCCCCCGCTTCGACCGCACCCAGAATCTCCCGTGCCAGCGCGATCGGCGTCGGCCCCCCCTTGCGGATGGCCTCGTCCGGCGGGATCCGCAGTCGGGCATACGCCGTGACCACCCAAGGAAGATCATCCGTCGACTCGAAACCCGTCGGAAGTACCACCTCGTGCCGGGACGTCGCCAGCAACTCGGCGATGACCGGCGCCGCGATCGGATCGTCCGGGGCGACCTCCGCGAGCGTCTTCAGGACGAGATAGGGATGCTGCTCGCCGAGGCCCGCGGCACCCCGGTGACGTGTGACGAAGACACGGGATCCGTCGCGCTGGACGTACGCCTCGACCAGGGTCTCGATCGCTCGCCGCGGCGGCTCGCCGTACGAGAACTCCGGTCCGAATGCGAGAAGGGCGTGACAGATCGACCACGGGCTCTCGCGCTGGGAGACCTCGCTCCGGAGGCGATCCGCGAAAGACTCCCGAGCCGCTTGCGAGGCCGCCGACTCTCCGCGATAG
>JAGQRC010000600.1 GCA_020425835.1 Planctomycetota bacterium
GAAGACAAGACCGAAGAACACGGGGAAGAGAATAAGTCGTCGAGCACGCGCGGCGCTCGTCCTGCGCAGAATCATGGGGCCCCCCTGGACCGTTGGGGTCGACGAACTCGACCGGCTCGAGGCTCGATGCACGGAGGGACGAAGCGGCAAGCAGACGGCGTCGGCCGACCGCACCGGAGCTCGACCCACAGAGTCCGGGCCGAACTCCCCCCTTGCAACCACCTATCACAATTCTCGTTCCAACATCACAAGGCGAGCGCGTTGTCTGGCTTCGTTCCCTCTTCAGTCGAGAAGGACATCTCGAGGCTCCAGCTGTCGGGACGAACTCGACCTGAACAGGGGCAGACGACCGGGCGGGGCCGGCGAGTCGAGAGGATGCGCACTCGCGGAGGGGCACGGTTCGTCGTCTCGCGATGAGATCCCCGCGGTCGATTCAGCGTTTGTCGCATCGATCTGGTGCATAATGCGTCGCGCGGGACCATGAACTGATCGGGGAACGGACACCTCTTGCACCTCGAACTCCACCCCCCTCTCCTCCGACGTGACTGCCGGTTCCTTCAGAGGTTGCTTCTCGCCGCAGCCGTCACGGCCTGCACCCATCCGACGGATCCGAGCCCCGAGCACCCCCATTCGGACGTGGACGGGATCGAAGTTCCGAGCGAGCCGCAGGGTGGCCCGTCGCGCTGGCCGCTGACGGAGTGTGCCGAGTCTTGCGGGCTGCGCTTCCGGCACTTCAACGGGATGTCCGGCGAGCTCTACTTCTGTGAGACGGTCGGACCTGGGGTTGCCCTGTTCGACTACGACTCCGATGGAGACCTCGACGTCTACGCGGTCCAAGGGCGAATGCTCGGCCCGAAGGCGCGCGAACTCGCGACTTTCCCGCCGAGCGAGGTTGGCCCGTGCCGGGATCGTTTGTACCGGAACGAGCTGGTTCCCACCGGGCGACTGTCCTTCACCGACGTCACCGTCGAGGCCGGCATTGTCTCGGAGGGTTACGGCATGGGCGCGGCGGTCGGCGATTTCGATGGCGACGGCCATCCCGATCTCTTCGTCACCAACTTCGGCCCCGATCTTCTGCTCCGGAATCGGGGAGACGGCACGTTCGAGGACGTGACCGCGCGCGCTGGTGTCGGAGACGATCGATGGACGACCAGCGCAGCGTTCGTCGACATCGATCGCGATGGTGACCTCGACCTCTTCGTCTGCGCCTACGTTCGTTTCACGTTGGCGAATCACAAGCCCTGCTACGCTCCGACCACTGCCCGCGACTACTGCGGACCGCTGAGCTACGACCCCCTGCCCGATCGGTTGTACCGCAACGATGGCGATGGCCGGTTCAGCGACATCTCCGCCGAGTCGGGCATCTCGAGCGCGTCAGGTTCGGCCCTCGGTGTGGTGTGCGCCGACTTCGACGGGGACGGCCGAGAGGATCTGTTCGTCGCCAACGACGGCATGCGGAACTTCCTCTGGCTCGGCGATGCGTCCGGACGGTTCCGGGACGAGGCCCTTCTGGCCGGTTGTGCCTTCAACCAGGACGGCGTCGCCGAGGCGAGCATGGGGGTCGACGCCGAGGACTTCGATGGAGATGGAGACATCGATCTCTTCATGACTCACCTCGATTCCGAGACGAACACTCTGTACGTCAACGACGGAACTGCGACGTTCGAGGACCGGAGCGCGGCGCTCGGGATCGGGAACCCGAGTCGGAGCTTCACCGGATTCGGCACCGCTTGGTTCGATCTGGACAACGATGGTTGGCTCGACCTCTTCTGCGCGAACGGTGCGGTGAAGACGATCCCCGCCCTCGCGGCGAAGGGCGATCCGTATCCGCTGTCGCAGTCCAACCAGTTGTTCCACAACGAGTGGGGTCGCTCGTTCGCCGACTGGTCGGTACGCGCGGGCCCCGCCCTGGGCGTCGCCGAGGTCAGCCGCGGGGCGGCGTTCGGCGACCTCGACAACGATGGCGATGTCGACATCGTCGTCGCCAACAATTCGGGGCCGCTTCGGCTCCTCCGAAACGACCTCGGTCAGGAGGCGTCCTGGATCGGGCTCATGGCCCTGCGGAGTGAAGACCGCTACGACCTCGGCGCACGGATCGAGGTCCGGACGGAACGGGGCGCTCCGATCTGGCGCAGTGTGCGCCGTGCTGCCAGCTACTGCTCCTCGAACGATCCCCGCCGGGTCATCGGGCTCACCGATCGGGGGGCAGTGCTCGCGGTACGCGTTCACTGGACCGATGGTTCGTGCGAGGAGTGGACCGAGCCTCGACCCGAGCGCTATCACCGACTGATTCGAGGGGCAGGTCGGAGAGTCGACTGAGGAGTCGTGAGGTCGATCCCCCCTGCCCTCGCTCTTGCGCCGACGGTGCTCAGCGCTTCGGCCGAATGGACTCCACGAACCGTCGGCCGAGTTCTCGAGCGCGACCGGAGTCGACGTCGAAGAACTCCGCCATCACCCTCTCGTCGCCGACATCGAAGTACGAGAAGTAGTGGACGATCGTCCGTCGACTCCAGCCCCGGGCGATCCGGTAGGTGACGGCGAGGACGGCCGCTCCGACCGCGCCGGCACGATCCGCTCGGAAGATCACCGTGAGATCCCCGAAGTGTCCCGCGTCCTGCTCCGCCTCCAGCGCCGCGAGTTGGTCCTGAGACTCCACGAACGGTGACGTCGCTCCGCGTCGCGGTCTCCGGCGAAGCGCGGCGATGGGACGCGCTCCATCGGACCATTCGAGGTCGTCGCCGGAGACTTCGACCTGCCAGAAGCCGCGTGTTCCCACGACCAGATCGAGGTCGTCAATGGTCTGAACCGCATCGAGTTCCGGCGGCGCCGCCGCGATTCTGGCGAGGTGGACCACGGGAGCGCCGAACCCGACGACGAGGTACAGGGACAGTACCGAGATCGACACGAAGCGCGACCACACCGACGGCTGAGCGGACAGCGAGATGGTCGATCCCCCGATCAGGCCGGCGACCGACCCTGCCCCGTGAGCCCAGTTGTCGACCGGAAGCCAGATCGGGAGGACGAACAAGGGAACCGACAACGAGAGCGATAGGAGCAGCATGGTTCTCGTCGCGAGGCCCCGCGGGAAGAGTCGGCGCGCCCGGAAGATCAGCACGAGGAGCGCCGTCGCGCTCCCGAGGATCGCGCCCGACGCTCCGAGCGAGACGACGTGTTCTCCCGTCATCGCGCTGGACGCCGCCGCTCCGGCGACGCCCGCTGCCGCGTACACGACGAGGAACCGGCGACTCCCGACGAGGAACTCGACATTTCGCCCGATCGACCAGAGGCCGAGCACGTTCGCACCGAGGTGCAGCAGGCCTGCA
>JAGQRC010000601.1 GCA_020425835.1 Planctomycetota bacterium
ACCGGGACTATCGGCTGGTCGCGCGCGTCGACGCGACTCGCGGGACACCGATCGGCGGGCCGGTCTCGTACGGTGACCTGAACGTCCAGGGTGGACTCTCGTATGCCGATCCGACGCCGTGCACCGGCGGCGAGGAAGTGACGGCGTCGATCGACCCGAGCACGATCTACGCCTCCTTCCGGTTCGCGGCCGTCTCCTTCGCAGCGGGTCCGTTCGTCCGGGGGGACTGCAACGGCGACGCCGCGGTGAACGTCGCGGATGCGGTGTTCTTCCTGCTGTCCGCGTTCGCCGGCGGAGAGTCTCCCGAGTGCGACGACGCCTGTGACGCCAACGACGACGGCTTGCTCGATGTCGCCGACGCGGTCTACGCGTTGGAGGCCCTGTTCATCGGCGGTCCGGACATCGCCGGCCCGGAGACCTGCGGCGTGGATCCGACCGTCGACGCCCTGGAGTGCGTCCGATCGGGAAGCTGTCCGTGAGCGAGGACGAGATCCCGATCTCCGCCGAGGTGCGGTCGTTCGCGGAAGCGATCCGCGCCGCCGGCGGTCGCGCCGTCGTCGTCGGGGGTTTCGTACGCGACGCGCTCCTCGGCATCGAGTCGAAGGACGTCGACCTCGA
Organism: Planctomycetota bacterium; assembly: GCA_020425835.1. Next base: position 619 of record JAGQRC010000601.1, read on the forward strand.
GGTGTACCACCTCGACATGGATACGTTGGAATCCGTGCTCCGCGGATTCGGCGAGGTGATCACCGTGGGACGCGCGTTCGGCGTGCTCCTCGTCAAGGGGATCGACATCGATGTGTCGGTGCCTCGGCGGGACAACAAGGTCGGTCGCACACACCGCGATTTCCGTTGTGAGTTCGACCCCGACATGTCGTTCGAGGAGGCGGCGCGACGCCGCGACCTCACGATCAATGCCATCGGACTCGATCCGCTGTCGGGCGAGCGACTCGATCCTCACGGCGGTGTCGAAGATCTCCGCGCGGGTCGACTCCGGGCGACGGACGCCGGAACGTTCTCCGAGGATCCCCTGCGAGCACTCCGTGTCGCCCAGTTCCTCGCTCGCTTCGAGATGACTCCGGACGAGCGACTGAGGGCGCTGTGCAGCGAGGCCGACCTCGATGACTTGCCGGGCGAACGGATCTGGGATGAGTTCCGCAAACTGCTCCTGAAGGCGCGACGCCCGTCGCTCGGTCTCGAGTTCCTGAGAACGACCGGCTTGCTGCGCTTCTTCCCCCAAATCGAGGCGATGGTCGGCTGTCCTCAGGACCCGGAGTGGCATCCGGAGGGCGATGTCTGGGTGCACACATTGATGGTCATCGACGAGGCGGCCGCCGTTCGGAGCGGAGAACCCGAGGAGGATCTCCTGCTGATGTACGGCGCCCTCTGTCACGACCTCGGCAAGCCGACGACGACCTTCACGGACGAAGACGGTCGAATCCGATCGCCGAACCACGAGCCCGAGGGCGTGGAGCCGACCGAGCAGCTCCTCCACCGACTTCGCGCCCCGACCTTGTTCACGAAACGGGTCGCCGCGCTCGTCCGGCACCACCTGGCTCCCGCGATGTACCCGCGCCAGAACGCGAGCCCGAAGGCTTATCGCCGGCTGGCGCGCCGGTTCGGAGAGGTCGACCTGCCGCTGACGCTCCTCGAGAAGCTCGCGCGCGCCGATCACTTCGGACGAACGACGCCGGACGCGATCGCCCGCGAGCATCCGGCGGGTGACGAGTTCCTAGCGAAGACCGCCGAGCTGCACATCGAGGAGCGACCGACCCCCGACGTCGTGCTCGGTCGTCACCTCATCGCCCGAGGACTTCGACCGGGGCGCCACTTCGGACCGATCCTCGACCGTTGTCGTGAGATCCAGGACGAATCGGGCGAGCAGGACCCCGAGACGATCCTCGCTCTCGTCGCCGCGGGCGGCGACTTTCCCGATCTCGCGAATCTCGAGTCCTGAGCCGGGGCCGCGGAATCCGCCTCTCGATCTTCACACGACGTGAGTACGTTGAGGATCTCGCGACGAGGCCGAAGCGGGGCAGCGATGCCCGCAGAATGCCAAGTCATTGTCGAGACGGCACTCTATGATCCGCCCTCCACCAGGAAGGTCTGCCGCATGCCTCGCCCCCTGCTCGCCTCGGCGCTGCTTCCCGTCGCGCTGTTGACCGCCGCGTTGGCGCTGTTCACGTTCCGCCCCGCTCCGGAGCGGTCCGAAGCGGCGAACGCAACGCCCCGCAACGTGATCCTCTTCATCTGCGACGGAATGGGACCCCAGCAAGTGGGTCTGTTGTTCGATTGGGCGACGGCCGCGCACCGCGAGCCCACCGCGCTCGAGGGCTTCTTCCAGGATGGGACACTCGGCGTCATTCGGACCGGCGCTGCGGACTCTCCGTTGACCGACTCCGCCGCCTCGGCGACGGCCATGGCCTGCGGGGTCGCGACCAACAACGGGATGATCGCGCAGACCCCGGACGGTCACCCTCTTCCGACGGCGCTCGAAGACGCGTTGGCCAACGGACGACGCGCGGGACTGGTCACGACGGCGCGAGTGACGCATGCGACGCCCGCCTGCTTCGCGGCTCACATCGACAACCGCGACAAGGAAGAGGAGATCGCGAAGCAGCTCGTCGACTGCAAGGCGGAGGTGATCCTCGGTGGCGGCGCGCGCTACTTCACCAGTGAGCGTCAGAACCTGACTCAGCCCCTGGCCGCCGCCGGGTGGACTCTCGCTCGATCCCTCGAGGAGCTCCGCGCGACCCGCTCGGACCAACGCGTCCTCGGGCTCTTCCACCCGAGCCACCTGTTGTACGCGATCGATCGAGATGCACCCGACGAGCCGCAAGGGCCGACGCTGGCAGAGCTGACCGGGGAAGCGCTACGCCTTCTCGACACCGGCGAGCAGGGCTACTTCCTGATGGTCGAGGCGGGGCGGATCGATCACGCGGGCCACGCCAACGACGTCGCGGCGCTCCTCGGCGAGCTGCGGGAGTTCGACGAGGCGTTGAAGCTGGTGCTGGAGTACCAACGGACTCACCCCGACACTCTGGTGGTCTTGACGGCAGATCACGAGACCGGGGGTCTGTGCATGACCTACGGCATCAACGGCACACTGCAGGACGCGGACTTCCTCGCGATGACCGAAGTCGCCTGCTCGACGGAGGTCGGGATCGAGACCGGGGCCGTGAGGCTGGGACCGACCGACCCGGAGCCGCTCGGCGTCGGTCGTCAGCTCTTCCACTCCCCCGCCTACCGTGCCGCCAACTACGCAGGTCTCGAGCGGTCGAGCCAGTGGAAGGCCTCCTTCGGGAGTGGCAACCACTCGACCACTCCGGTCTACATCCTCGCCCGCGGACCGGGCGGCGAGATCTTCGCGGGGCTCCACCACAACAC
>JAGQRC010000602.1 GCA_020425835.1 Planctomycetota bacterium
GGTCCCCAGGAACCGCGAGCCGTTCGAGCCGTTGCGGTAGCGAGTGTTGCCTTGGGTCGACAGATCGACGCTGGTCCCCGCGGTCACGTTGGTCGCACCGGTGGCGCGAGTGTCGAGGAGCGTCACCGTCGCCGCTCCAGCCACCTGGACATTCGAAGGGCTGCCCGCCGTGGTCGCTGCGGAGTCGAACGTGCCGGTCACCGTCAGCGTGGGCGACGCGCCCAGCGTGATGACCACACCGCAGTTGTTGACCGAGCTCGAGTAGGCAGCGAGCGTCGGACTGGTACCGAACGAATCGCCGGTGACCGCGAGAGCGAAGTTGTTGGCCACCGTCGCCCCGCTGGGAACGAGGACGGGCTTGTCGAACTCGCAGATGATCGTGTCGCCGGCGTTCACCGTCCCGTCGTTGTCGACATCCTCGTACCGCGCGGAGACGAGAGTCGGGGAGACGCCGGTGAAGGTGGTCACGCGCTGCCCGCCGGGGATCGCGCGCGACCCCGCTCCCTGGAGGTCCTGGATCTGCGCGGCTCCGGACGATCGGATGTCGAACACGCTCGAGTCGGGCGTGAACGAGGCTCCGCTCCCGAGCGTGATCGTGACGCGTCGGCTGACCGGAACGGTCTGCTCGGTGGTCGCGCCCGTGCCGAGCGTGTCCAGCGCAGAGTTGAACGCGAACGCGTTGGTGCTGGTCGAGAGCAAGGTCACGACGTCGTCGAACGTCACGATCAGCACGTCGCCCGAGTCGACGCCGTTCGCGTCGAGGTCGACGTATCGGACCGACTGGGTCTGGGGCCCGGAGTTCGAACCCGATGTCTGGGGATCGGAAGTCGATCCGTTTCGGCAACCGGCCATCAGCGCGAGCACAGTGACCAACGGAAGGCCCAGGAGTCTTCCGAGGCTCAAGAGGCGAGGATTCTAGGAGCGATTCAAAGCGGTCCTACCCTTCCAGGGGCCTGAGTGGGGTCCGACTCCGGGAGGGGCGGAGACACTCAGGTCGGGTCCGTCTCGCGAGGGATCGAGGACGGTTTTCCGTGACGAAACTCTAGAGGCTCACAGCGACCGACGCCACGACTGAACATCCGGCGCCATCGTGAAGACCTGGTCCAAACGGGTCAGCGAGAACAGCTCGTGGATGTCCTCGGTGAGATTGCAGAGTGCGAACGCGACATTGGACTGATGACAGCGCTTGAGGACGGAAACGAGCATTCCGATGCCGGAGCTCGACACGTAGTCCACGCCACCCATGTTGATTGCGATCTTCGGGGCATCCTGGTCGATCAGATCGGCCAGCGCCTGCCGGGCGACGTCGATGCCATCATCACAGAGGGAACCACTGAGGCAGACCTCGTGGACATCGTCGTGGAGTCGGGTGTCGCAGGTGATCGTGGGTTGGTCCGTGGACATCGGATTCTCGTTTCGCTGGTGCCTCGGAACGCGGTGCCGGTGGAAATGGACCGCCGGCGCCCGAGGACGACCGGGGTTCCTCACGATCTTCGGCCGCCGAGCCGGAACGTCTTTAGCCCGGGCTGATCACGATCGGAGAAGCCCCTCCGGATGCGCGCGCTTCGAGAGCTCATTCCAGCCGAGACTCGTTACCGACGGACGGCTAGCGTGCACAGTTGACGGTTCGGTGGGTCGATCGAGCGGCCCGTCGGCCTGGCGGTCCCCGAACCGTCACTCCCGGATCGGAACGAAGAGGGCACGAAAAAACCGACGCTCGCCGCGAGGCGAGCGTCGGTTATCGGCCCTCCCGAGGAACGACAGGAGAATCTGTCGGGGAATCGGGCCGCGTCGAGAACAGTGGCGCGTCGGAGATCAGCGCTTCGAGAACTGGAAGCTCCGGCGAGCCTTCGCTTTTCCGTACTTCTTCCGTTCGACCATCCGCGAATCGCGCGTCAGGTGCTTCGACTCCCGCAGCGTCGGCTCGAACTCATCGTTCGACGCGAGCAAGGCGCGGCCGAGGCCCATGACGATGGCCCCCGCCTGGCCGGTCGTTCCGCCACCACGGACGTTGGCGAACACGTCGAAGCTCTTCAGGGCCTTGGTGACCCGAAGTGGCTCGAGAACGTGGAGCTGGTCCTTGAGCACGCAGAAGTACTCGTCGAACGGCTTGCCGTTCACGACGATCTTGCCGCTGCCCTCTTTGATCCGAACCCGGGCGACGGACGTCTTCCGACGACCGGTCCCCCACCAGAATCCTTGCTTCTTCTCGGCCACGTGCGATTCCTGTTCTCTGTCCTGATTCGCTGCCGCGGGGGTTCTCAGTTGCCGAAGTGGATCGGCTCGGGAGCCTGGGGACCCTGCTTGTGATCAGGTCCGGCGTGGACCTTGAGTTTCTTGAGCATCACTCCCCCGAGCTTCGACTTCGGGAGCATCCGGCGGACGGCGAGCTTGATCACGTCCTCTGGCTTGTTCGCGAGCATCCAGGCGAGATTGTGCTCCCGAAGACCACCGAGGTATCCGGTGTGGTGCCGGTAGATCTTCTGGTCGACCTTGCGTCCGGTCAGCCGAACCTTCTCGGCGTTCACGACGACGACATAGTCACCGCAGTCGACGTGGGGTGTGTAGGTCGGCTTGTGTTTCCCCATGAGGATCGTGGCGATCTCCACCGCCATCCGCCCCAGGGTCTCTTTCTCGGCGTCGACCAGGAGCCAGCGACGCGTGACGTCCTTCGGGTTCTGGACGAAACATTTCTGAATGGCGAAACGAGCCATGATGAGCCGTCGATCTCGATGCTCACGACCGGTGGTCGCTACGGTTGTTCTGGAGCCCCGCGGACGTCAGAAACGACCTGGAAAGTGGAGCTTGCGCACCAGGAACCGGCCGCTGTTGGCGCGGCCCTCACCCGGGGACAAGCGGCGGATTCTAGGGATGCCCTCAAGGGGTGTCAAGGGGCCGATCCCCGCCAATCGACGTGATCATCCGCACTTCCGTCACTTGTTCGCGGCGGACGCCTCCAATCGTCGGACCACCGGCTCGACCCGTTCCCGTTCGGGCGCCGGGAGATCGGCTTGGTCGAGGTAGCGGCGGTACCAGGCCAGCGCGGCTTCCTCTTCCCCGGCGGCGAGGGCGAGTCCGCCGAGGTTCTTCGCCAGCCGTGGGTGCCGAACGCCATCGCGCCACGCATCCGTCAGGGCCTGGAGTGCCCCGATCCCATCGCCCTGGAGGCGGAGCGACTCGCCGAGCTCCAGAATCGACTCCGAGCGATCCTCGAGAGGTGCGCGTCGCTGGTGCTCTCGATACGCCTCCGCCGCCTCCCGCCACTCGCGCCGACGGGCGTGGAGCTCCCCCGTGGCCAGGAGGAGCTGCAGTCG
>JAGQRC010000603.1 GCA_020425835.1 Planctomycetota bacterium
TTTTTTATTTTCTTACAAAGTTGATCCATTATTAACGGATATTAAAGATAACCTGGGCGAAGCCTATCTCAGGGAACTTCAGATCAAAATTGACAGTGCATCGGTATTGATCAAAAGTCAGCAAAACCCGATTGTAGAAAACGGAATTGCAAGAGCGGTCAACGATATTTATGATAACTTACCGTTTGCACCGTTTATTGGAAGTAATAGCTGGGTAATAGGTCCGGAAAAAACCAAAAACGGAAAAGTTATTTTCGCAAATGACCCGAGTCTCGAGACCCTTGGGGAACCCGTCGGCGAACTGATCGACGTAGGCTGCGCGAGTCGCGTGCGCGACCTCTTCATCCGTCGCGTCGGGTCGACCGAAGCGGACGTTCTCGCGGATCGTGCCCTCGAACAGGAAGTCGTCCTGGAGCACGAGCCCGAGTTGGCTCCGGTAGTCGTCCAGCCGCACCGTGGCCAAGTCGACGCCGTCGACCTCGACCCGCCCCCCCGTGGGCTCGAGAAACGCGGCCGCGAGACCGAAGATGGTCGACTTCCCGGCGCCGGAGCTCCCCACGAGCGCGGTGACCGATCCGGGCTCCGCCACGAAGTCGATCCCGTGGAGCACCGGGTTGTCGTCGGTGTACGAGAAGTCGACTCCACGGAAGCGCAGGTCGCCACGGAGCCGTGGAAGCGCCACCGTGCGGTTCGGGTCGTCGCTCTCGCGAGGCAACGACATCAGCTCGTTGGTTCGGTCGAGGCCGGCGAAGGCCTCCGTCAGCTGCGTGCCGATGTTCGCCATCTGCATGATCGGCGCGACGAGGAAGCCGAGGTAGAGCGTGAATGCGAAGAACTCCCCGACCGACATGGTGCCCGCGAGAATCGCCTTCCCTCCGATGAACATCAGGATCGCGCTCGCGATCCCCATCAAGAACGCTCCCGCGCTCGCGACGAAGCTCGTCGCCGTGAGCGAACGCTTCACGTTCTGGAAGATGCGATCGACCCCCTGAGCGAACACCGCCTCCTCCCGCTCCTCGGCGTTGAAGCCCTTGATGACACGGATCCCTCCCAGCGACTCCGTCAGCCGGCCAGTGACCTCGGCATGGATCGCCGCGCGCTCGCGGAAGATCGGGCGAATGATCGAGAATGCCTTGAGCGAGACAGCGCCGAAGATCAAGAGCGGGATCAGCGCCACGACGGTCAGCGTGGCGTGGATCTGCAGGAGGATCACCAGAGAGACCACGGCGGTGATCGCCCCTCCGACCATCTGGACGACGCCCGTGCCGACGAGGTTCCGAACACCCTCGACGTCTCGCATGATCCGACTGACGAGGGCGCCCGACTTGGTCTCGTCGAAGAAGCTCACTCGGAGCCGGAGCACGTGCTTCTGGACTCGCGCGCGAAGCTCGGCGATCAGCTTCTGCGCCTCGACGCTCAGGAGCCGAGTCAGTGCGAAGGAGGAGGCCGCTTGCACTGTGACCGCGATGACCACGGCGCCGACGACCGTCGGCAGGAGACCCGTGTTCCTCTTCCCGATGACGTCGTCCATCAGCCACTTGGTCGACCCGGGGAGCACCAGGCCGCTCGCCCGGTTGACCGTGATCAGCGCCAGCCCGACCAGGAGGAGCTTCCACCGCGGGAGCACGAAGAGCCGCATCGCGGTGGAGACCTGAGAGAGCGAGGGTCGCTTGGCCTGAGGTCGCATCGTGGGATATCGCCTCTCGTGCGAGAACGAACGGAATGGGGACGACGGGAAACCGGGGACGACGGAACGGGATGGACGAGACCAGTGGCCCGAGCGGCGCAGTCCGACGGAATGGGGAGCTGCCGCCGGGCCCTGGGGCCGGGCGCCCGGGCCCGCGGCGAGCGGAGTTGATCCCGAGGGGACCAGGATCGCAAGGCGAAGAGGTGAGTTCGCCTCCGAGGCATGCCATGATTTCGGAGTCGCCCGCGCCCTTCGAGCCAACGTCCGTTGTCTCCCGAAAGGAGCCTCGAGAGTGATCCTGGGATTCCTCCTCGTGACCGGCCTACTCGCTCCGGTGACTTCCTCTCCTTCTGCGGCAGCGATATCGATCGATGTACCTTCGAGCGTGGAGGCGATCTTCGCCGGCGGCGTCCCTGAGACGATCGACGACCTTCGCGCGATGGAGCACCACTTCCACGAGCTGGCGATCCGCGTCCGTCCCGCGACCGTCGGCCTTCGGATCGCAGGTTCCGAGGGGAGCGGAGTCATCGTCTCCGCGGATGGGCTGGTCCTTACGGCGGCCCACGTGGTCGGCGAGGGCGCCGCGGGCAGGCGAGTCGACGTCGTGCTCTCGGACGGGCGCCACGTCGAGGGTGAGACCCTCGGCGCCGATCACGACAGCGATGCCGCTCTGGTTCGGCTCCGCGATTCGAGTGTCTGGCCCCACGTCGAGCTCGGCCACTCTCGCAACTTGAAATCGGGCCAGTGGTGCCTGGCGACGGGGCACCCCGGGGGTTACGAGCCGGGGCGCGCCCCTCCGGTTCGCGTCGGACGCGTCCTGCGCAACCGCGGGGGCTTCGTGACCAGCGATTGCGTCCTCGTCGGGGGAGACTCCGGGGGGCCGCTGTTCGACATGAGCGGACGGGTGATCGGGATCCACAGCCGCATCACGAGATCGACGGCCGGCAACCTCCACGTCCAGGCGGATCGGTTCCACGACGGCTGGGATCGAATGCTCGGCGGCGAAGTCTGGCCCGAGCCACCGCCGTTCCTGGGCGTCTATCTCGACGATCGCGCGCGCGAGGCACGGATCGATGAGGTGATGGGACGCACGCCCGCCAGCGAAGCGGGTCTGAAGACTGGGGATATCGTGCTGAGCTATGACGGCCGAACCGTCGGTGACAATCGCGAACTCCGAGCGGCACTCGAACGCTCGAAGGTCGGTGACAAGGTGAAACTGCGCGTTCGTCGAGGGGACGATGCGATCGAACTCGAAGTGGTCCTGGGGAGTCGGGAGCGTGGTCGATGAGTCGTTTGCTGCGCGTCGCACTCGTTCTCGGGGTCGTCCTCCTCGGTCCGTGGACCGATGCATCGGCCCAAGGTCGAGGTCCCAGCGTCTACGAGCGCACCCATCCGAGCGTACTGCGCGCCTTCGAGCCGATTGCCCGACGGGCCAAGCCGAGCGTCGTGCAGGTCCGCTCGGCGAACGAGGTCGTCGCCCTCGGCGCGATCGTCGACAGCGACGGGTGGATCGTCACCAAGGCGTCGGAGCTCGCTTCCGACGACGCACCGGAGGCTCCCGGACTGACCTGTGTCGCGAGCGACGGGACCTCCTGGCCCGCGCGACTCGCGGCTCGGGACGAGG
>JAGQRC010000604.1 GCA_020425835.1 Planctomycetota bacterium
GGTCACTGAGTTCATGAGGTCCGCGTATCCCCAGCGCGACCGGTATCTCGCGTCGATCGACGGCGGCCCTCGACGATTCTGGCCCGATGCAGGCCCCCCGACGGAGTTCCCCATCCGCCTCGCGTCTCCGCGCCTGGGGCGTTCCACTCGACGAACTCTGCGGTGCCTTCGCGATCTCCGATGTCGGTTCCGATATTTCGAATCGCGCTCGGTGAGGAGGCTCGCTCGGGGGACGGTGCCCGAAGTCCGCACCTCGAGCGCCAGCGTCGACCGCCGGGGTCTCCATCGCGCCGGATCAACGGGACCTGCGTCGCCTCTCGAATCGGGTTATGATCGATGGGGAGCAGTGGGGTCCGGCGTCGTCCCGAAATCGTGGCGACCGACCCCGGGCAGTCGACGGGATCGGAATCGAATGACCACCTATCGGGTTGGGGATGTCCTCTCGGGGGGCTATCGCGTCATCGATGTGAAACGCGGCGGGATGGGGGTGGTCTACATCTGCCACCAACCCCCCGATCGTTTCTACGCGGTGAAGACGGTCGATCCCGCGACCGCGGCGACCCAGGACCCCGAGGCCATCGCGCAGTTCTTCAAGTACTTCCGCGATGAGGTCGATCTCTGGATCCGGGTCTCACGACAGGCGCGGCACGAGAACATCGTCGAGGCGCTCCTCTACAACGAGCACGAGCACTGGCTCTTCCTGGAGTACGTCGACGGTCTGTCCGTCGCGGAGGCGGCGCGACGGAAGCCGCTCCACCTTCGTCACGTCGTCGATTGGTCGATCGGCGTCGCGCGCGGCATGGACCTGATGCACTCGAAGTTCAAGCTCATCCACCGCGACCTGAAACCTCAGAACGTCCTGATCGACAAGGACGGACTGGTCCCGAAGATCTCCGACCTGGGGATCGCCAAGGTGCTCCAGGATGACCAGGGCGAGAACACGATCATCGGAACTGCCGGCTATCGCGCGCCGGAGACGTGGGCCGGACGAACCGACTTCCTGTCCGATGTCTATTCGTTCGGGGCGACGCTCTACGCGATGCTCACCGGGGGGCCGCCGAAGGGCCGGGACAATCCGCTCGACATCGGACGCTCGATCCCGTCACCGAGCGAGTCCAACCCGCGTGTGCCATCCGAGCTCGACGCGATCGTGATGCGATGTCTGGCGCCGACCCCGGGCGATCGCTACCAGAGTTTCGCCGAGATCATTCCGCTCCTCGAGGCGCTCGGGCCGTTCGAGGGGCCGAAGTACGACGAGGGCTATCACTACTGCGCCGCGCACGACTTCTGGTCGTGGATCGGTGATGGCACCGGCGTCTGTTTCTTCTGCCAGCAGTCGGCCTCCGGCGCGAAGAAGCTCGAGGAGGCGATGACCGTGGTCGCCACCGCGCCCTATCCGCCGGGCGGCGCGGAGGCGACCGTGCCGGAACAGACCATGGCGCTCCCGCCGGGCATCGCGCCGCACACGATGACGCGGACGGCGCTCGAGCCCACGATGTCGGCGCCGATTCCCCAGACGTTGGTGGCGCCCGAGCTCCACACCGCTCCCGCGCCGACCCCCGTGACGAGCCCCGTGAAGAAGATCGCCGCCATCGTTGCGGCGGTGGTGATCGCGATCGTGGTGTGGGCCGCGTGGCCGAGCGGGGTCGACCCGGAGCACTTGGATGTCGCCATCAAGGACAGCCGTCACTCGGTCGCCAAAGACAGCGGTGACGGTGTGGATGGGGGCAAAGAGACCTCGGATCCCAAGGTGCAGTTGACCTCGAGCGCAAAGGTCGAGTGTGCGGATCCCGACTGCCGCCAGATGTTCGTGCAGGACTTCGTCGAGGGGGACATCCGGCAGAAGTACTGCCCGCTCAATCCCAAGCACGTGAAGTGTGCGCAGTGCGGTTTCCGCGCGATCAGCGCGGCGATCTTTGCCGCGACCGATTGCGTGAACTGCGGACACACCAGCTGGGAGCCCCTGGAGATCGAGAAGGACTGACCGGGCGCCGCTCTCGCCGAGAGCGGCGCCCGGTCGGAACGGTCAGCTGCGCGACTTCAGGACGTAGGCATCGTCGTTCGCGCTGTTGACCTCGCGGACGATGCCGACGTTCGGGGCGAGCGTGTACTCCTTGTAGGCATCGTTGCTCTCGCCGCCGTAGACCCGCACGACGATGCAGTGTTGGAAGCGCTCGCCACTGGCGCGAACCTCTTGACCGATGTCGGTGATCTCGACGCGCTGATTCCCCCAGCTCGTCTCGTGCGCCGTGTTCTCCGGATCGGGAATGGAGATGAGCAGCGGGCGATTCGCGCCGCGAACCTCGCGGATCAGCATGCCCCCGGTGGTCTTGACCCATTTCTCCGGAATCTCGGTCCCGCCGACCTCGACCTTGACCTCCAGCTGGTCGACCGAGTTGCCGGAGATCCGCTTCACCACGCGAACGGTGTTGGTCTTCTCGCTCTCGTAGGTATAGGTGGTTCCCGGTTCCAACGGCACGTAGTCGGCGAAGCAGGCGAAGAGTCGGTCCGCCGTCTTGCGGTCCTCATCCGACAGCGTGTCGTACCCGTTGTCCTTCAGGTAGGCCCGCAGCGCCTCGTAGGCGTCACCGAAGTCGCGCATCGCCTCGTCGTGCCCGGCCGGCGTGCCCTCCTTGTTGGCGGCCTTGCCGAGCGCGTAGCTGACTCGCATCAACTCGCGCAGGTTCTCGGACTGACGCGGATCGAGCTCGCGCCAACGCGTGCGCCACAACCGCTCCTCTTCCGGTTTCAGCGTCGAGCGCAGTGCGAGCTTGCAGACCTCGATCAGCTTGTTGTCGACCGTGGCGACCGGGCGACGATCCTCCGCATTCTTCGCCTTGAGCTCGGAGAAGCACTGGAAGCTCCACTCCGGCTGGTTGGCGTTGAGATTGGCCTGGCCCGCGGCCTGGAGCGCCGTGGCACCGTAGCGCGAGTTCCGGATCACTTGCGGCTTGACCTTGTTGAAGTTCTCCGCCGCCTCGACGAAGTTGTTCTTCTCGAAGTGGCAGAGCCCGAGCGCCAGGGAGTCGGTCGGATCCCGATCGGAGATGCGTCCGGTCGCGTCGATCGCCTCGTCGAACCGATTGTTGTCGACGAGCGCGTCTCGGTAGATCCGGGTCGACCGTCCCTCGAGCGAGCCCAGGCCGTTGTCCTGCACGAGCCGGTCGAGAACCTCGGCCTTCTCGAGGCGCTCGGCCGCCGACTCGATCTCGCCGATCTGCGCGAGCAGACGCGTTGCCTCGAGGTAGGCGCCGGAGCTCTGCTCGACCTCGCCACGCAGCGAGGCGACGCGATCCGTGTACTGAT
>JAGQRC010000605.1 GCA_020425835.1 Planctomycetota bacterium
ATTCAGGCAGGGCGCGAAGTCCGCGTCTTCGTCAATGCGCACAAGGTCAACGACAAGAAGGCGGTTCGCCTCTGCCACGACATCTCGAAGGAGATCGAGACCCAACTCACCTACCCCGGTGAGATCAAGGTGACCCTGATCCGCGAGACGCGCGTGGTGGAGTACGCCCGGTGATGATGGACGAGCGGAGTCCGTTGCGCATCCTGATCATCGGGGACGTGGTGGGCCGGCCCGGGCGCCAGGCCGTCACCGCGTGGGTTCCGAAGCTGCGGCGCGCTTGGCAACTCGACTACGTGATCGCCAACGCGGAGAACGCGGCGTCGGGTTCGGGAATCACCCCGAAGCTGTTTCGGGAGCTGTCGCGCGCCGGGGTCGACCTGATGACACTGGGTGACCACGCTTGGAAGCGCCGCGACAATCTCGACGTCCTGGCCAAGGAGAGTCACCTTCTGCGCCCGCTCAACTACCCTGCGTCGGCTCTCGGCTCCGGGGCGATCGTCGTCGAGACGTCGGGCGGTGTGCGGATCGGGTTCGCGACCCTCCTCGGCCGCGTGTTCATGTCCGGGGCGGACTGCCCGTTCGCGGCGATCGACCGTGTGCTCGAGTCGTTCGGCGATGAGGTCACCGTCCGGATCGTCGAGATCCACGCCGAGGCGTCGAGCGAGAAGATCGCCTTCGGTTGGTATCTCGACGGGCGGGTCAGCTGCGTCTTCGGGACCCATACACACGTCCCGACCGCGGACGAGCGGGTCCTTCCCGGCGGAACGGCCTACATCACCGACCTCGGCATGACGGGGCCCTACGACGGCGTCATCGGTCGAGAAACGAAGGCGGTGCTCTACAAGTTCACCACGAGTATGCACGCGACGTTCAACGTCGCGGAGCGGAATGCCCACCTGTGTGGCGTCCTCCTGGAGGTCGACCGCGAAACGGGGCGGGCCACCGCCATTCGGCGAGTCGATCTCGGTTCCGGCGGCGGCTTCGCGTCGCAAGGACTGCCGGCGCTGGCCGGGCCCGAGGACTTGCCCGGGGCACTCGAGCTCTCGGCCGAGGAGGGGGAGTAGGATCGTCTTCCCGGACGCGGGCCGCCGGACGCTCGGGCTCGCGGCCCGGGTGCGCTTCTCGTCGGGCTGCCCGGGAGCACCTCGGACCTCCCTGTCCACCTCCCTTTGCTGGGCGACCGCGGGGCCCGAGGGGAGTCGGCTCGCCCGAGCGGCACGAGAGTAGCGTTGAATCCGCACTCCCCGAGCGTTTCAATGGCACGCCAGCGCTCGTTGGCCGCGACGAGACGCGCGTACCGACCGCAGAGGGGGCGTTGGCGCCGATGACCTCGAGACTCGACCTCATTCGATCGCCCCGCGACCTCGACGGACTCTCCGTCGCCGAGCTGGAGCTGCTGGCTGCCGAGATCCGGGACCGACTGTGTGAGGTGGTCAACCTCAACGGCGGTCACCTCGCGTCGAATCTCGGCGTCGTCGAGCTGACCATCGCTCTCCACCGCGTCTTCGACTTCACGGTTGATCGCGTCGTTTGGGATGTCAGCCACCAGACCTACACGCACAAGATCCTGACCGGACGGAACGAGCTCTTCGCCCGTCTCCGGCAATACGCTGGCTGCTGTGGCTTCAACAGCAAGGCGGAGTCGCCCTACGACTTCTTCGACGCCGGCCACGCGGGGACCAGTCTCTCCTCGGGACTGGGCATCGCGGTCGGCCGTTCGGCGCAGCAGCTCCCCGGTCGCACCGTCGTCGTGGTCGGGGATGCGTCGATCGCCTCCGGGATGCTCTTCGAGGCGATGAACCACACCGGGGATCGACAACAGGACATCCTGGTCGTGCTCAACGACAATCGGATGTCCATCGATCATTCGGTCGGTGGCCTGTCGAAGTACCTGAACCGATTGCGCTCGGGGCAGCTGTACCGAGGACTGAAGCGGGACGTCCAGGTCGTCCTTCCGCGGATTCCGCTGGTCGGCCGTCCGTTCGAGGAGGCGCTCGAGCATCTCCACGAGATGGTCCACTCGGCGTTCGTTCCCGGGCAGATCTTCGAGGACATCGGCTTCCGCTACTTCGGGCCGATGGACGGCCACGACCTGCCGGAGTTGATCGATACCTTCCAGAACATGAAGACCATGCGGGGACCGGTCCTCTTCCACGTCGTGACCAACAAGGGTCACGGATTCCCGCCAGCCCAGGAAGACCCGATCAAGTACCACGCCTCGAAGGGGTTTCTACCGTCACGCCATCCGAAGGAGCCACCGACGATCAAGCCGGTCGCTTCGCCGCGAACTCGGACGTACAGCGACGCTTTCGGGGAAGCGATGGTCCGTCTCGGCGAGGACGATCCCGCTGTCCACGCGATCACCGCAGCCATGCCGCACGGCACCGGTCTCTCGGGTTTCCAACGGCGCTTTCCGGACCGCTACTATGACGTCGGCATCGCCGAGCAGCACGGGACGGCATTCGCCTCCGGTCTCGGCTTCGAGGGACTGAAACCTGTCTTCGCGGTCTACTCGACTTTCCTCCAAAGGGCTTACGACCAGGTCGTCCACGACGTGGCTCTGCAGCAGAACCCGGTCGTCTTCTGCCTCGATCGTGCGGGCCTCGTCGAGGATGGACCGACCCACCATGGGGTGTTCGACATCGCGTTCCTGCGGACCGTCCCCGGGATCTCCCTCGCGGCTCCGGGCGACGGGGAGGATCTCGAGGAGATGTTGCGGCTCGCCGTCGACCGTCCGACCTCGAGCGCGATCCGATACTCGAAGACACCGATCGCCGAGCTCGATCGGCCTCGGCCCCGTCAACCCGTCGAATGGGGCCGGGCAGAGGTCATTCTCGAGCCTCGTGAGATCACCGTGCTCGCCTACGGCGCGATGGTGCAGTCGGCCTTGGAGGCGGCGACCGAGCTCCAGAGTCGTCATGGGTTGGAGATCGGAGTGGTGAACATGCGCTTCGCCAAGCCGATCGACGTCGAGCTCCTGCGAGAGATCGCGTCCGAGGATCGTCGGTTCATCACCCTCGAGGAGCATGCCGTGCGCGGAGGCTTCGGGAGCGCGATCCTGGAGACGTTCCACGAGCACGAGTTGCCATTCCGGACCATCGCGACGTGGGGGATTCCCGACGAGTTCATCTCGTTCGGAAGCCGCGACCTCCTGCTGCGCGACCTCTCGCTCGACCGGGCCGGTATCGTCTCGAGGATTCGCTCGCTCGCGGGATACCCGAGGACGCAGTCCCTCCCGACGTCCGGCACGGCGGCGACCGGCGAGTGAGCCTTCGCTTCAGTTGGCCGGTGCCTGG
>JAGQRC010000059.1 GCA_020425835.1 Planctomycetota bacterium
AGGACAACTCGTCAGGTCTTGCGTCAGCCGAGATAGAGGAGCCGTGAGCAATGATTGCAATTGATGACCTCGCGCCCGGTCTTCAGCAAATTGATCGTCTGCGGGGAGAGCGCCATGTGGCAACCCGCACAGACCCCGCCGTGGGCCGAGACGAGCGCCGTGACACGATAGCGCGAGAACAGCAGGTCGTACTTGTCGAGGAGCTCGGCGTCGATAGACTCGCGCGCCGTCTCTCGCTCCTGGACCAATCGGGTTGCCTCGGCTCGGATCGCTTCGATCTCTTTCGCCGCTTCCTCGGAGTCCTCCGTCAGGTGCTCCTCGGCCACGCCGAGTTCTTCGGCAAGCTCTCGCTCCGCCCGGCGGATCATGTCCATCTCGTCCATCAGGCGTAGGAGGCCCTCTTCGACCCCTGCCTTTTCCCGCTCGAACCGGTCGATCTGCTGGACGAGACCTTGGTACTCCGCGTCGGCGGTCGCCTTGGACAGTCGGTCCCGGTTACTGGCGATCTTCTCGTCGTAGGACTTCACCTCGAGCTCGGCCCGGTCGACCTCGACCTTCTTCGCCTGCCTCATGTCGTGGAGCTCTTTTTGGCGCCCATGGAGTTCACCGACCTCGCCACCCTGGGCGGCGAGCGCTTGCGGACGCCGCTCGAACTCCTTCAGGAGCACTTCCAGGCGCGCATCGATTTTCTGAATCGCCTTCAGCTTCTCGATTTCCGGGTGCATCCGCCTCCAATGGGTTCGCCTTGGACCTCAGGGCGCGCGAGGGTAGGCGGGTCGGCCTCAAGTTTCAACGCCAGCCGGGCCTCTGGCCGACGAATCCTCTCCGGATCGACCGCGTGGTCGGGGGCGAGTCCCGGCCGCGACGGTGCCTGAGGTCACCGGGCCGCCGCGAAAGGGTAGACGAAAAGAGGTCGGCGCGGCTCAGAGCCGCGCCGACCTCCGTGAAGCATCCGCTCGCGATGACCGCCAGGGACGGTCGAGAAGCTCGCCTCAGCTGATCCCCTCGAGGAACCCCTCAAGGTGCCGAGCTCGAATGGGATGTTGCAGCTTCTTGACGGCCTTCGCCTCGATCTGCCGCACCCGCTCGCGCGTGACCTTGAAGATCTTCCCGACCTCCTCGAGGGTGTAGGTGTAGCCATCCTCGAGCCCGTAGCGGAGCTTGATGATCTCCCTCTCGCGGTAGGTCAGGGTCTTGAGGACGTCTCGCATTTTCTCCTTGAGCATCTCCTGCGTCGCCGCGTTGATCGGGGATTCGACAGTCGCATCCTCGATGAAGTCTCCGAAGAAGCCATCGTCGGAGTCCCCGATCGGACGATCGAGCGAGATCGGATGCTTGGAGATCTTGATGACCTTCCGAGTTTCCTCTTCCGGGATTCCGAGCTCCTGGGAGATCTCCTTGATACTCGGCTCGTATCCGAGCTTCTGCATCAGTTTCTTCGTCGCGTTGCGAACCTTGCTCATGGTCTCGATCATGTGCACCGGGATGCGAATGGTCCGGGCTTGGTCGGCGATCGACCGCGTGATCGCTTGACGGATCCACCATGTCGCGTACGTGGAGAACTTGTAGCCGCGACGGTACTCGTACTTCTCCACCGCCTTCATGAGGCCGGTGTTGCCCTCCTGGATGAGGTCGAGGAACGAGAGGCCGCGATTGCGGTAGCGCTTCGCGATCGAGACGACCAACCGGAGGTTACCTGCCGAGAGTTTCCGCTTGGCTCGCTCGTAGTCCGCGAAGTACTTGTTCATGTTGCTGACGCGCTCGAGGAGGACATCGCGAGCCTCCATCGCGATGCGCTCCAGCTCCTGGAGGTTGCCCTCCTCCTGATCGACGATGTCGCGGTCCGCCTTGCGGCGGCTCTTCTTCGCGCGAGCCAGGCGACGCTCGGCCATTCGGAACCGATGCGTGTGACTCCGCAGGGAATCCCGGAGGTTGTCCAGAATCTCTCGACGGTAGATCAACTCTGCGAGCAGATACCCGATCTTCTGGCTCCGCGCGTCGATCCGTTCGCCGAGCCGCACTTTGTAGCGCTCCGAGAGCTTGGGGGAATGCAACTTCTCGTACTCGAGCCGATTCTCCTGGAACAGCCGCTCGACCGTTGCCAGATTCTGGCTCAAGCGCTGCATCATGTCTTCGCGGGTGGGTTCGCCAGAAGAGGGTGTCAGCTTGATGACCTTGTCGATGGATTGGTCGCCGCACATCACTTCCTGAGAGAGGCGGACCAACGCGTCCTGGCAGAAGCCGGACGTGTAGATCGACTTGCGGTAGCGCTCACGAGAGGTCTCGATCGTCTTCGCGAGAAGCAATTCCTCAGCCCGCGTCAAAAGGGGGATCTCCCCCATCTGCGTGAGGTACATCCGGACCGGATCGTCGATGCGATCCGGCAGCAGATCGACCTTGTCGCTCCCGAGATCCTCCAGGAGCACCGGATCGTCCTTGACCCGGATCCCGTACTTCTCGAGCGTGTCATAGACACGGTCGATCCGCTCGGGCGAGTTGCACTCCTCCGGGAAGAAGCTGTTGAACTCCTCGAAGGTGACCGCTCCACGCTTCTTGCCGGCCTGGATGAGTCGACGGATGCCTTCATCCATCGAGATCTTCTGCGGCGCGCCTCTCCGACGTGAAGCGCCGGGATCATCGACGGCGACGAATTCGTCGAACGCCGGGGCTTCCGCCTCCGGGTCGAACCCCGAGTCGTCTCCGTCGTCGTCGTCTTCTTCGTCTCCAGCATCAGACTCGAACTCGAAATCCCCCTCCGCTTCGGGGAACTCCTCGTTCTCCGTCGCTGCCGAAGGGTTCTCGGTCTCCGTACCCGGCGTCGCCGAGTCGAGTTGTTCCAAACTCATTCCTTGTTCTCCGTATCTGGCTCGATCCGAACGCGTCGCGCTCGGCGAACTCCAGTCATCAGCCCGAAGGACACCGCGGCGGCGTTACTGCTCGCGGTGGCCGACGTCATGGCGTCTGCTGGACGGAGGTCTCCGACTTCGAGAACCGAACGGTCACTCATCGCGTCTCTCTTCCGCCCCCGGGCAAACTGCCGGGGGCCGACACGACGGCGAGATCTGCGCTTCCGAGATCGTTGGATTCCGCTCCCACGGAACCCGGTTCCAAGAGGCTCGCCTCCCGGAAACCTCGATCCAAGAGCCAGCGCTCTGCGGTCTCGACCAGAGTCCTCCACTCCCCTCTCTTCATGCTCTTGAGGCGATCGATCTCGACGCGAACGCCGATCAGGAAGTCGTAGTACTTCCGCTCGGCGTCGACCTCGCGATCGTCCATCTCCCGAATGTCGGCATACCCCTGCCGGACATCCGATGTCTCCCGATCGAAACGATCTCCCTCGGGAAGGACGGCGTTTCGACGAATCTCGTCGCCGAATCCCTCACTTCCACCGACCCCGAATCGCATCACGCGCCCCCCGCGCAATCGACCGAGGAGGCGGCGGTACGCCTCCAATCTTCGAATCAACAGGTCCTGCAGGAGACGGCACGCCGTCTCCTCCTCGAACTCCCGCGACTCCAAGTGCTCGAACAACTCGAGGACTAGCGCCTTTTCCTCGACTCTCTCGAAATCGATCGGCTGAAGACGTCGGTCCTCAGCGGACAAGCGGGCGGCGACCGATCGTCTCACCGGGTCGCGAAAGAACTCGGCCGGATGAAGCCGCAGGAGGGCTCGTCCGTACGATTCCCCGGCCGCCGGACCGTCGGAGGGCCCCCGAAGGCACGCCATGAGGATGGCCTCTTCCTCGGCCTCTGCCGTCGCGTCCGCTCTCGCTGGAAGTCGGGCCGCGCGCTCCTCCGCGCGTCGTGGTGCGCGCCGTCTCTCGAACTCCCGGCGCAGGGCTCGACTGGCGATTCCGAGGCGTCGACCCAGAGCGTCGAGAGCTTCGTCGCGTCGAATCTCGGATGTAGAGAGCTCGATGAACTCGAAGCACTCCCGCGCGACGCGCTCCTTCGCCGGGCCGCTCGAGTCCGTGTCGATTCCCGCGGAGGTCGCCAACTCCGAAAAGACGAACTCCATCGCCTCGAGCGCGGCCTCGAGCCGCTGATCGAACGCCTCGACGCCATGACGAAGCAGATCGCACGGGTCATCGCCCCCCGGTAACGGCACGACACGGACTTCCAGTGGGCGAGGCAACAGGAGTCGAAGCGCCTTGAGCGCAGCTCTTCGCCCCGCGTCGTCCCCATCGAAGACCAGGACGACACGATCCGCGTGTCGGGCGATCGTGTCGACGTTGGGCTCGGCGAGCGCCGTCCCGAGTGTGGCCACTGCTTGGTCCAAGCCCGCCTGCTTGGCCATCATGACGTCGGTGTAGCCCTCCATGATGACGAGTCGCCGTCCGCGGCGAATCGCATCCCGTCCCTCGAAGTGACCGTAGAGCAGTTCGCCCTTTCGAAAGAGCGGCGACTCCGGAGAGTTGATGTACTTCGGTGGTGGACCGCCGTCACCGTCGGCGGGGACATCCGCTTGGAGAATCCGCCCTCCGAAGCCGAGCACCTGTCCACGCACAGAGCGGATGGGGAACATCACGCGACCGCGGAACGCATCGTAGACGCGTCCTTCCCGCACTCGGAGAAGTCCGAGTTCGACGGCCCTAGAACTTGCCTCCGGTCCCCCTGCTC
This sequence comes from Planctomycetota bacterium, assembly GCA_020425835.1. Next base: position 4,620 of record JAGQRC010000059.1, read on the forward strand.
CAACGGCGTCCGCCAGGGAGTGCCAGGCGTCCGGCGCGTAACCGACCCTAAAACGAGTCAGCGTGTCGTCGGAGAACCCTCGGGCCCGTAGGTACTCTCGGGCCGGCGCCCCGCTCTTCGACCCGAGTTGGCGCTCGAACCAGGTCGCGGCGCGCTCGAGGAGTTCCAGATCTGCTTCGCGCCGAGCGCGAACGTGGGCCGAAACCTCCGAACCCCGACCGAGTTCGATGTTCGCGCGTCGTGCGAGCTGGGAGAGCGCGTCCCGGAACTCGAGGTGGTCCATCTTCATCACGAACGAGAAGACATCACCGCGTTCCCCACAGCCGAAACAGTGGTACGTCCCCCGATCGGGGTCGACCTTGAACGACGGAGACTTCTCGCGGTGAAACGGACAAAGCGCCTTGAATCTCCCCCCACCGTCAGACTGCAGCGGAAAGAACTCCTGGATGACGTCCACGATGGGATTGGCGTCGCGCACGCGCTCGCGATCGTCGTTCATCGAGTGGCTTCCCGTCGGTGATGACTGGTGGTCGGTCCGGCTCGGACTCGCTGTGTCAGGCGATCCAGTCGGAAACGGTCATGGGCAGGCTTACGCGTTCACCACTCGAGAGATCCAGCATCGAGACCGATCGCACCCCTTCGCACGCCGCGCGCGCAAGAAGGAACAGCGCCATCGCTCGTTTCGGCCCGACCCAGCGACTCTCCGGGGCGGACGGCGAAAACTGTGTCTCCATCGAGTGGTCGAATCGACGGAAGGAGGACGATCGGACAGAGCGGAGAGGGCCCATCACCAGGTCGCCGCGAAACCGACCTTTGGAGTTTCCCCCGCGGTCCGGAACGCGTACGCGGTCTGGATCGCAGGCGGCCGTGTGCGCCGGGGAGCCCAAACTCGATACTGTGTCCAATGCACGCCGGGCGGACGCGCCGTTCTCATTCCGGCGAGTCGAGACTCCCTCCTGGGAGCCGGGCTCTTCGACCAGCCCGGGACTCGCGTCACCTTCGAGACCGGTCGGACCCCTCGACCCACCGCTCTCGCTCCGCATCGCATCCTGCCAACCGGCAATGCCATCTCCGGCGTTTCCTGGAGTGGGGGCTCCTGGAGTGCATGGGATCATAGCGATGGCACCGTCAGCGGACCACCAGGAAAGTTGACTTTTGTCCGGTTTCCTTTGGTTCCGACCCCACCTTCAGGCACAATGCGCTGTTCGATTCTCCGGGCCGCGCACCCCTTCGGATTGGCGACCCGCTCAGCCACCCACCGTCGAGGGAGGGCTCTGCGGAGGGCATTCGACCCTTGCGAGTTCGGCTGCCAAGCGCTCGAGAGCTTCCGGGCTGAGGCCCTCCGGGCGGAGGTCCGGAGCGACCCCGACACCCTCCCAGTCGACGGCCGGAGCGGCCTCTTTCAAGATCGATCGCACCATCTTTCGCCGATGGACGAAGAGGCGACGCGCCAGTTGGAAGGCCGCCCTGCGGGAGGGGGACCAGAGACGACCCGGGGTCCTGCTCCAAGTGAAGAAGCAGGACTCGACCTGAGGCGGTGGCGAGAAGAGCTGGCGGGAGATGCGCCTCCCGATGTGACCCTCCCCGAGCAACTGGAACGCGACGCTGATCGCCGCGTAGTCATGGGTGCCGACGTGCGCGCCCCACCGCAACGCCACCTCCCGTTGGACGAGCGCCCCAATGCTCTCGATGTGGTACGAGGCCGGCAGATCGAGCAGCAGTTGCACGAGGGGTGTCGCAATCGCGTACGGGAGATTCGCCACGAGGTGAAAGGGCTCGGCCAAGGAGGACAGCTCGGCCACGAGGAGCGGGTTCAGCTGGTTCTTCCCGGAGAGCGCATCGCCGCCGAGCAGAGTGAACCGGCTCGCACTCGCAGCGATCCCGGCACAAGTATTCCCGGCCGAGTCGATGAATCGTTCCGGCGTGAGCGCCTCCCGGAGGTATCGGACCAGCCGCGGATCGATCTCGACGGCGGTGACCCGATGCCCACGATCGATCAGCCGTCGAGTCAGAGTTCCCGCACCTGCGCCGACCTCCAGCACTCGGGCACCGGGCGGGAGGCCGGCGTCGTCGATCAACGCCTCGAGCAGTTGGGGATCGAAGAGAAAGTTCTGACCTCGGCGCCGATCCGGCTTGAACCCGAGCCGTCGCAGATCCTCCAAGACCTCTCGTCGAGATGACACCGACCTGAACTCAGCTCCCGAGGCGCACCTCGACGCGACGGCACTGCTTCATACCGTCGGCCGACTTCGGGTCGGAAACACCCTCCGCGGGGCGTGAGTATCCGTAGCCAATGAGGACGAATCGATCCTCGGGGATGCCACCTTCGGTCGTCAGGTACTGGAATACGGCATGAGCGCGCTTCAGCGAGAGATCCCAGTTGTCCTTGTTGATCGCCGCACTGCGATTGATCGGAGCGATGTCGGTGTGCCCTTCGATCCGGATGGACTGGTCGGCGTATTTCGTCTTCAGCAGCGCGCTCAGTTCGGCGAGCTGCTGACGCTGAGACTCCTTCAGGCCCGACTTGCCGGACGAGAAGTTCAGCTCTCGCAGGATCAACGCGCCGGTCGACGTGCGCTCGAGGCCCGTCGCTCGGGAATCGGACTCACTGAAGCCCATCGGGATAGGCAGCGCCGGCATGTTCGACAGCTGCTCCTCCAGGCGATCCCGAGCGGATTCACATGCCTCGAGTTGGCTCTGCAACCCCTCGATCTGGTTCTGCGCCGCATTCCAGCGAGCATCCACCAATCGAGCGTCACCTCCCAACTCCGACATGCGGACTCGCTCGGCATTGAGCGCCCGCTCGAGGTCGCGATTCACCTCGTTCGCGCGATCGAGCTCCTTGGCGAGCTTCTGATGTTGGACGTACGGGACGCATCCGGCCGCAACCAGCAACAGCGAGACGAGACCGAGCGACCGTCCGACGAACGAAATGGACATCTCACGAACCTTCCATTGGCGGGTTCAGCCCGAACCGAAGAGGGATGACCCAAGTCCACACTGCCCCAACGCTGAGACGGCCGGGGGGCACTCGTCCCGACGACACCGCGGAACAGCGACTCGCGGTGTCTCGGACTCGAAACCGATATTCCCTGCTCGATTCGCGCGACGCGCCGCACCCCGAGGGGTCACTGGGCGCGGAAGGCGGAGGATCTCGTCGCGTCCGGGCAGACCCCGAGACGGAGGACATCGGTCGCCCGAGAATCGTGCGCGGGAGTGTGAGGAGGCGGGATCCCCAAACCCTGGGATCTCGGGGAGTGTGCCACAAAGCGAGGCGGCGGGGAAGCATTCCCCGCGTTCTCTCGTGAGCGAAAGATCACGACGGAGGCTGACAGCTTCGGATGTGGAAAAGGCCGACCTCTCGCGTCAGAGCGAGAGAGCCGGCCTCTTCTTCCTGCCGCTAGTGGGCTCCTCAGAAGAGCCCGATGATGCCCTCGACGATCGAGTTGCCCATCAGGAGGAAGCTGTCGTTGCCGATCGGGTACGCTCCGCCGGGAGCCGCCAGCATGTTGAGCAGGAACAGAGCCGGCAACAAGGCGATGATCAGGCAAACCACCAGGGTCGCGGTAAAGAGCCCGTGGGACTGTTTCTTCACCATGGTGACGCTTCGGGCGCCTCCAGCGATCAGGGTATCATCGTCCGAAACGATGGTGTCGTCGTCGAGGTCCAGATCGAGATCATCGGTGTCCAGCACCGTATCGTCCCCGATACCCTCGAGCAGGTCATCCTCGAGGAGATCGGATCCCGGAATCGGCGTCGTGCCCTCCGTCTCGTCCTCCAGCAGCCCCTCGATGTTGAGCACGGTCTCCTCGGTTGAGAGCGAGTCGAGGTCGATCATGTCTTCGCCGCCGATCGAGATCTCCTCGGCCTGGGTGTCCGACAGGACGATGGTCGGCTCGGTCTCGCGGGAGCGACGCAGTGCTGCGATGTCCTCGCTCTTGAAGTTGACATCATCGCCGTCCCGGAACGCCCGCAGCTCACCGCGAGCGACGAGGTCGTTGAGCTCGTCCTCGGTCAAGCCGAGTTGCTGCAGTGCTTCCCCGTGGCTGACGAATTCACTCATGGTCGGTACCTGTCTTTCCCCGCTTCGTTCTTCCCCGCTGTGCGATCCATCCCTGCGCCCCCACGGAATCTCCGGGGGGCAGAGGTCAGGAGAGTCTTCGGCGACGAAAAAGGACGCCCACCGCGACTCGGCCCGTTGCTAGTTCCCCAAGTCCTTGGCGGCCTTCTTCATCTCCCGCGGATCCGGGATCTGTTTGCCCGCCGAGTAGCTCGGGATCTTCCAGTCCCAGGTCATGTCCCGGATGGCCACGACCTCGAGGTTGTTGTTGTTGACCAGGATCACCGCGAGCTTTTGCAGCTTCTGGTCATACATGTAGAGGGCATCGGCGTTTCCACGGCCGCTGATCTGCCCGGTCGCCATGGTCATGACGCCCTCACCCATCGCGGTCTGACCCAGCGCGAAATGCGTCGGACGCTGGATCTCACTCACCAGCCACGCTGCCAGGCTGACCGAGACTCCGAGGAGTAGGCCCAACGCCAAGTACAGTGCGCCTTGCTTGCCCATCGTTTTCCTTCCTGGGATTCACCTGCGTCCCCTCGCGATCCCTGACGAGCGCGTGTGCCCTCGGTCACCGGAGCCAGACCGGTTCGATCGCTGACGGAACCTCAGGCGTGTTGCGGGCCGAAACTCGGAAGTCACAGAACGTAGGGACGAGAATACTCGGCCACGTTTCTGCCGGGACGACTTCTGCGCGAGGAGGCGCCGACGCACTGGCAGTCCCTCGAGCCCGGTTCGGGCTGGGACGACCCCTGCTCGACGAGGGATGGGTCCTCGAGCGTGGTTCTTTCCGCAACGGTCGGATTATATCGCCGAGCGATCCTCGAGCAAGGCTCCCGCCCCGCCGTGAGTTCCGAACTCCCGGCGCACGCGCGGTTTGCTCCTCGCGAGTGGGACCAGCCGGGATCCGCGAGCGGAGTGACCCCCGCCCGGGGTGTGGGGTTCAAGCCCTTCCTCCGAGTCGGGCGAGGAGACCGTCGATCTCCGAGCGGTAACCGTCATCCCCCTGCAAGCGCTCGAGCGCGCGCCGGAACGCAAAGTTCATGGTGGCGTGGTTCCTCCCCCCGAGGAAGCGGCCGAGTTCGGCGAGGGAGACATCCGTGAGGACCCGCGCCAGGTAGACCAACTCCTGTCGAGCAGCAGAAACGGACTTCGCCCGAGACCGGGACTTGAGATCGGTGACCGTTAGCCCGTTTCGCTCCGCGACTAGTCCGCAGAGCGACTCGGGGGACAGCGACGGAAGCTCACTACGCCGATCGCCGAGGACTCGCTCGGCGAGAGCCTCTGTCAGCGGCTCTCCGAGGAGCGACGAAGCCGCCAGGACCCGAACGAGTGCGCCGATCAGCTCCCGAACGTTGCGGTAGTGTCCATCGGCGAGCCGGTGGAAAATGCCGAGCGGCACGCTCGCGCTTCTCGAGCGAGACTCCTGCTCGAGAATCCGGAGTCGCGTCGGATAGTCCGGGGCTTCGATGCTGCAAACCAGCCCGCCGACGAATCGTCCGAGGAGTTGGGCATTCAGCTTGGGTATCTCGTGAGGGCGAACATCGCTCGCGAGAATGACCTGCCCGCCGCGGTGGACGACCGCGTCGATGGCTTGGAGCAATTCGAGCTGGGTCTGAGTCTTTCCTCCGATGATCTGAATGTCGTCGATCACGAACACTGCGAGTTCATGGAACTGCGAGCGAAATCGATCGACCGAGCGTGCGCGCAGGGAACGGACGAAGCGGTTGACGAAGTCCTCACATGTGACGTACCGGATCGAGCGCTCTCCGCGGCAGAAGAGCTCGCGGGTGATAGCCTGCAACAAGTGCGTCTTGCCCATTCCGCTTCCGCCGAAGACGAAGAGCGGGTTGTAGGTGCCGCCAGGGCGAAGTGTCTCGAGAGCTGCGCTGTAGGCGACGTGATTGCTCGGTCCGACGACGAATCGATCGAGCGTGTGATCTTCCT
>JAGQRC010000606.1 GCA_020425835.1 Planctomycetota bacterium
TCGCGGACCAAAGGTCGCGACCGCACTTCGCCTCGCGCATACTCCGCGGTTCGTTTCGAGCCCCTGCGCTTCGCTAACCACGCCTCCCAGGATTGTCTCATGCTCCTCGAGATCCAGACCACGCATCACCCGGCGACCGACCTCGGCTACCTGCTGCACAAGAACCCGAACACGCTTCAGTCCTTCGACGTGTCGTTCGGCACGGTTCACGTCTTCTACCCGCAGGCGGACGCGTCGTGCTGTCGGGTCTGCGTGCTCCTCGACATCGATCCGATCGAGCTCATCCGAGGACGCAAGGGAGCGGATCTCGGCCTCGCCCACTACGTCAACGATCGGCCCTACGTCGCGTCGAGCTTCATGAGCGTCGCGATCAGCAAGCTCTTCTCGACCGCGATGAACGGACGGAGCAAGGAACGCCCGGAACTCGTCGAGGTTCCCCTCCCGCTGGTCGCGACGCTCCGCGTGGTTCCCTGTCGCGGCGGGGGCGAGCTCCTCGCTCGACTGTTCGAGCCGCTCGGATACGCGGTGACCGCCGAGCAACACCCGCTCGATCGACGCTTCGAGGAGTGGGGCGAGGGCTGGTTCCATACGCTCCGGATCGAAGGCGAGGTGACGCTCGCGTCGCTCCTCCGGCACCTCTATGTGCTGATTCCGGTGCTCGACAACGACAAGCACTACTGGGTCGGCGATGACGAGGTCGAGAAGCTGCTCTCGAAGGGAGAGGCGTGGCTCCCTCGGCATCCGGAGAAGGAGCTGATCACCGCACGATACCTCCGCTACCAGAAGCGGCTGACTCGCGACGCGCTCGCACGGCTGCAGATCGACGAGGATCCCGATCCCGACGCGGTCCAGTCCGCACACGATGCCGAGGAGGAGCAGATCGAGCGTCCGCTGAGCCTCAACTCGCAGCGATTGGGTTCGGTGCTCGCCGCGCTCAAGGGGAGCGGTGCGTGCAGCGTTCTCGATCTCGGGTGCGGCGAGGGCAACCTGACCCGCGAGCTTCTGCGCGAGAGCCAGTTCGAGCGGATCCGCGGCGTCGACGTCTCGATGCGATCCCTCGGTCGCGCCGCGACACGACTGAAACTCGACCGACTCCCCGAACGGCAGCGAGGACGCATCGAGTTCGTGCAGGGGTCGCTGACCTACCGTGACGACCGGCTCGCCGGTTTCGACGCGGCGGCGGTGGTCGAGGTGATCGAGCATCTCGATCCGCCTCGACTCGAGTCGTTCGAGCGAGCCATCTTCGAGTTCGCCCGACCTCGGACCGTCGTCGTGACCACCCCCAATCGCGAGTACAACGTCAAGTGGGAGACATTGCCCGCCGGCGAGCTCCGCCATCGCGACCATCGCTTCGAGTGGACGCGGGCGGAGTTTCGCGACTGGGCCGAGTCGGTGGCCCGCCGCCACGACTATCGTTGGCGCTTCCTTCCGGTCGGGACCGTGGACGAGGTCGTCGGCGCGCCGACCCAGATGGGGATCTTCGAGCGATGAAGATCGAGCTTCCCCAACTCTCGCTGGTGGCGCTGGTCGGCCCGTCCGGATCGGGGAAGACGACGTTCGCGAAGCGTCACTTCCTCCCGACCGAGGTCGTCTCGTCGGACGTCTGCCGAGGTTTGGTCTGCGATGACGAGAACTCCCTCGAGGCGTCCGGCGATGCGTTCGATCTCGTCTTCGAGATCGCGGCGAAGCGTCTGAAGAACGGGCGATTGACCGTCATCGACGCGACGAGCGTGCAGCCCGAGGATCGCAAGCGGCTCGTCCAGCTCGCCCGGGAGTACCACTGTCTTCCGACGGCCATCGTGTTCGACATGCCCGAGGAGCTCTGCCAGGAGCGGAACCGAGAGCGCCCGGATCGCGACTTCGGGAGCCACGTCGTTCGCAATCAACGTCGCGCCCTCCGTCGAGGTCTCGGCCGCAAGGGCAAGGGACTCTCCCGAGAGGGCTTCCGCTACGTCTCGATCCTGCGGAGCCCCGAGGAGGTCGACGCGGCGACGGTCACGCGGGTGCCGCTGTGGAACGACAAGCGGCACGAGTGCGGCCCCTTCGACATCATCGGCGATGTCCACGGCTGCTTCGACGAGCTGCTCGAGCTACTGCGTTCACTGGGATACGGTGTGACGCGTGGCGACGGCGCGACCGGCTTCGCCGAAGGCGACATCGAGATCTCGCCACCGGTCACCGACGGTGGGACGGCGCGCACGTTGGTCTTCCTCGGCGACCTCGTCGATCGTGGACCCAAGTCTCCGGCGGTCCTGCAGCTCGTGATGCGGCTGGTGGCGGAGGGAAAAGCGTTCTGCGTGCCGGGAAACCACGACACCAAGCTGTTGCGCAAACTGAACGGCCGGAACGTCCAGTTGACGCACGGCCTCGCCGAGACGATGGAGCAGCTCGATGGTCAACCTCCGGAGCGCATCGAGGCGGCTCGGCTCTTCCTCGATGGACTGATCAGCCACTACGTCCTCGACGGTGGACGGCTGGTCGTCGCGCACGCCGGATTGAAGGCGCACATGCAGGGGCGCGGATCGGCGCGGGTCCGTGAGTTCTGCCTGTACGGAGAAACGACCGGGGAGACCGACGAGTTCGGGTTGCCGGTGCGCTTCGACTGGGCGGCCGAGTACCGAGGACGAGCGATGGTCGTCTACGGGCACACGCCGACCCCCCGGGCCGAGTGGCTGAACGGGACCATCTGCATCGACACCGGCTGCGTCTTCGGGGGGAGCCTCACGGCGCTGCGCTACCCGGAGCGAGAGCTGGTGGCGGTGGAGGCGCTCGAACGCTACGCGCGGTCGGCTCGCCCGCTCGTCCCGGACGACGAGAGAACCGTGCTCTCATCCCAACAGCAGCACGACCGGATGCTCCGGATCGAGGACGTGATCGGGAAGCGTTACATCGACACTCCGCTCTTCTCGAACATCCTCGTACGCGAGGAGAACGCGGCAGCGGCGCTCGAAGTGATGAGTCGCTTCGCCGTCGATCCTCGTTGGCTCATCCACTTGCCGCCGACGATGTCGCCGAGCGAGACCAGCGAGAGACCGGGCTACCTGGAGTATCCCGACGAGTCGTTTCGTCACTTCCGCGGACGCGGCGTCTCCGAGGTCATCTGCGAAGAGAAGCACATGGGGTCGCGGGCGATCCTCGTGGCCTGTCGGGACGAGGACGTCGTTCGGGAGCGTTTCGGTGTGACGACCGGGGAGTTGGGGGCGGTCTACACCCGGACGGGCCGGCGGTTCTTCGACGACCCGATGCTCGAGCGCGCGCTCCTCGATCGGGTTCGCGCGGCCGCGACGGCG
>JAGQRC010000607.1 GCA_020425835.1 Planctomycetota bacterium
TACCGGTGTCAGGATGACCGTGACGGCGAGCACGATCAATCCGCTCGCGCAGGCCAACACTGCGAGATTGAACATCATCGCTTGCTTGGCGATCGCGACCACCACCGGTGACCGTGCCGTGAACATGATGATCAGAGGAACGATGAATCCGCCGCCGCCGAACAGATTCCCCGCGAGGCCGGAGAGATGGGCAATGATCGCCATCGACTGGTCTCGCTCGGGAATCGGAGGTGCCGAGGGGCGCTGATTCGTCGAATCCGGCTGGACAGAATGTTCGTTCACGATCGTCGCTCTCCTTCGGTCCGGCCGCGTCCTGCCGCGCCTCGCGTCCTAACTCTCGATGCGAGGCGAAGCGGCCGACGTCCATGTCCATTGCGATCTCGGGGAAGCCCACTTCGACCACGAGAAAGGCAATGGCCGAGCCACTCGATGATCCAGTGATGACAGGGATCGGATCTGCTGACCGCTCCACCGTGTTCGGAGCTCCACCATGGTATCCCGACCTCGAGCGGCTCGTCCAAGACTGCCTTCGATGCGCGAGTCCGAGATCCCGCGGACACGGCGCACCTGTGCGCCTCAGCCGGCACCGGAGCGACGGACTCGAACGAGACGCAATCCCGTGGGAAGGTCCACCGAGGGTGGACGGACGGGCTCACGGACGAAGGTTCGGACCTTCGGACGGAATCGGGTTCTCGACCGGCGGATGGCTCTGTTGCTGATCGTCGGTCTTTCCGGCTGCGGGCTGTCTCCCGCACTACCTGCAGACCTACCGTCCCCCGACATCCGCGAGGTGCCGGACCTGCTCACTCGGGCGATCGACGCGGCAGGAGGGCGCGACGCGATGGCGAGGGTCCACAGTCGAATGGTCGTCGCTCGTGCGCAGGTCGTGGAGACCGGACAAGAGGGTCTCCTCCAGTTCGCGATTCGGTCACCGGACGAGTTCGTTGCCGAGTTCGATCTCGGCTCGTTCGGCCGAACACTCGAGGGCAGCACGGGTGAGCACGCCTGGCAATGGGTCGGCGGCAAGGCACGACTGCTCAGCGGATCCGAAGCAGAGCAGGCGAAGTCCTCCGGGACTCTCCACCGCCTCCTCGATCTCGAGTCGCGTAAGAGCGCACTCCGACTCGCACCGATCGAGGAGTTCGACCGGCACCGGTGCTACGCGCTCGTCGAGACCGGAGCGGAGGGAACGATCGAGACCTTCCTCATCGACACCGCGTCGTTCCTGGTCATCGGTTCCCGGGTCGTCTACCGCCAGGGGCTCGACACCCGCACGATCGAGACCGCGTACGAGAACCCGCGTCCCGTGGATGGGCTCCTTCTCGCACACCGTATCCGACAAAGGTCGATCGCGCGCAACTCGCCGACGCTGACGTATCAGTTCGACATCTCGAACGTGACCCACAATCTCTCCGGTCCCGAGTTCGAGGAAGTGTTCGCACTCCCTCCCGAGGTCACGGCGCTGCTCCCCGCCGACTGAGCCGCTCGTGGGCGTCGTGTTGATGCGTGCGGAGGTCGCCCGTACGCTCCCCCCATGATCGAACTCCGCTTGCGAGTGTGGCGCGCCGAGAGCGACGCAGAGCAGACGACCGAAGCGCGGTCGCTGGCCCTGGCGCTCCTCGAACGGCGGGCGCACGAGAGACGACGGGTCTATTTCCTCCCGCAGGATGCGGCGCATCTTCCGGCGAGCCTCGCCCGAACGCTGGAGCCCGCGGGACCGCTCAGCCTGCGGCTCGAGCTGCCGGGGCATCGCTGGGCGGAGCTGGACGACGCGACTCGCTCGGTCGCCGAACACTTTCCGACCGAGGTGTTCTTCCAAGTGCACCGGGAAGCCCGGACCTCGCGCGACCTCCGGCTCCTCTTCCCGGTGGACGTGCCCTCCGAGGAGGTCGCGAGCTTCGCCAGACTCCCGCACGAGACCATCGCCGAAGTCACGGACTGGTTGGCCACTCTCGGCGAGAACGAGCTCCTGTTCGCGTTGTCCCGAGATCCGGCGGAACTGCTGGTGATCGGACACGCCGGCCTCGCCTCCTCGACGGGGTCGGACGATCCACCGATCCATGATGTCGCCGCGCTCGAGCGGGAAGTGCGAGAACTGCACGAGTTCTTCGAGATGTGGTACCGCGCCGACCTCGCCGACACGGTCGCACAGTTCTCTCGACTCGAGACGGCGCTGGCACCGGACTTCGTGCGGATCACGCCATCCGGTCATCGAAAGGACCGCTCCGCGGTCCTCGCGGGCGTCCGGGCGAGTCATGCCCAATGGATCGACGCGCCGGACGCGGGGATCCGCATCGAGGAGCTCTCCAGCCGGTACCTCGACCCCCGAATCGGGATCGTCGGCTACGACGAAGTACACCTCGGTCCTCACGGATCGAGTCGGCGGCGGAGCAGCGCCGTGTTGGAGTGGACTGCGGATGGCCGGTGCGAGTGGCGTCACTTGCACGAAACCGCTCTCGACCTCTGATCGATTCGTCGGGTGCAGTGACCGGCTCGTGCCCTGTTCACGACGACGGCCGGAGGTTGGCGTGCAACCTCCGGCCGTCATCGATCGCCTCGGTCGTCCGGACTACGGGCAGCCCGTGTAGGCGTCGCAGGACAGGGAGTCGAGGGTGGGATCGATCCCGCATGCCGAGAACGGAGCCGGCGGTTCCGCTCCACCTTGGAAAGCCCAGACGATCAGGAAGACGACGTCAGCGACGTTGACCAGCCCGTCGTCGTTGGAGTCCATCGCCTTCAGGCAGAGCTGAGGGCCGCTGAGGAACTGCCAGTTGATGATGAAGATCGCGTCGGCGACGTTGACCACCCCGTCGCTGTTGGCGTCCCCGCGGCGGATCAACTCACCACAGAGCTCGACCGTGACCGTCACCGCATCGCTCAGCACCGAGGTGCAATCGCCGGTCACGATACAGTCGTAGGAGCCGTTGTCTCCGGTCGTCGCGAAGTCGACCGTGTAGGTCGCGGCGTTCGCTCCGGCAATGTCGACCCCGTCGAGACGCCACTGGTACTCGAGGACTCCCGTGCCCGTCGCCCCCACGGAGAGGGAGAACGGGGCGCCGATGCAGCCCATGACGCCCACCGGCTGCGCGGTGATCGCCGTCGGAGCGGACTCGGACAACATCGCCGACAACGACGTCGTCGATCCGCACATGTTGGTCAACGTGCACTCGTAGCTCCCGAAGTCCGCAGGGGTGACACCCGCGATCAACAGGTTGGAACTCGTGGCGCCCGAGATGTCGACGCCCTCGAAGCGCCACTGGTACGAGATCGAGGCGCCACCCGCGGCGAA
>JAGQRC010000608.1 GCA_020425835.1 Planctomycetota bacterium
CAAGACACACCGATTCGGCTGGGAGGCGCAGGAAGCGGTCGAGGACGCCCGTGAGTCGGTCGCCCGGCTCATCAACGCTCGCGCCGCCGACATCATCTGGACGAGTGGCGCGACGGAGTCGAACAACCTCGCGCTCCTCGGCGCAGCGGAGGCCCACGCTTCTCGCGGTCGCCACGCGATCACTTCGCGAATCGAGCACAAAGCGGTGCTCGATCCGATGGCCGCGCTCGAGCGTCGCGGCTTCGAGGTCACCTGGCTCGAGCCGGAGTCGGATGGCACGGTGCCGGCGGACCGTGTCGAGGCCGCCCTACGTCCCGACACCACCCTCGTCTCGGTCATGCTCGCCAACAACGAGATCGGGACGATCAGCCCGATCGCCGAGATCGCGGCGCTGACCCGACCCCGCGACATCGTTCTCCATACGGACGCCGCCCAGGCGATCGGGAAGTTCGACGTCGATGTCGAGACGCTCGGCGTCGACCTGCTCTCGATCTCCGGTCACAAGATCTACGGGCCGAAGGGCGTCGGCGCGCTCTACGCTCGCAGCCGCGCGCCTCGGGTCCGATTGACGCCGGTCTTCTTCGGCGGCGGACACGAGCGCGGCATCCGCTCCGGGACGATCGCAGTGCCCCTCGTCGCCGGGCTCGGACGGGCGTGCGAGATCGCGCGCGAGGAGGGAGCAGCAGAGAGAGAGCGACTGGCAACCCTGTCCGAGCGGCTTCGCGAAGGCCTGGCGTCCGAGATCGACGACGTGCACTTCAACGGACACCCCGCGGCCCGGCTTCCCGGTCTCGTCAGCGCCACCTTCCCCGGCGTGGAGAGCGAATCGCTGATGCTCGGCATCCCCGAGATCGCCATCAGCTCCGGCTCCGCCTGCACCTCCGCCCAACTCGAACCGTCCCACGTCCTGCTCGGAATCGGAATGTCCAAGGGGGAAGCCAACTGCACGGTGCGCTTCGGGCTAGGACGTTTCACGACGCCGACCGAGATCGAGTTCACGATCCAGCGCGTCGCCACCGCCGTGCAGCGCATGCGTCGTTCCCGTCGACGCTGAGGACGCGTCTTACGCCGTCCCGGTCCCAAAGTGTCCCACCATCGTACAATTGCGAGGAGGTCGCGGGGCGAGACCGAAGCTCGCCGCAACCCCGATCCACCTCGGTGAGGCCGGGCGTTCCGCCCTTGTCCGTGTTCGGCGAAGAGCATCCATGGTGACCGACTCCGGTACTCCGCGAGATCTCGCGTTCTGGCTCGCATGCGCTTTCGTGCTGATCGCAACGGCGGCCGGGCTCGGGTGGCGGGGCATCCATCTCGCGGAGATCGAGTCCGCGCGCCGCCGCGCCGAGGATCGCCTTCGGACCATCGTCGAGCAGACCGCGGCCCACCTCGATGCGGCGCACCACCAACGCGCCGCGGCCCTGAACGCCGTCGACCTCGAGAACCCGGATTACGCGTCGCTCCGCGCGGTACTCGTCGAGGCTCAGCGCGCCAACGAACTCTCGACACCGCTCTACACGCTCGCGCTGGACGGCCCCCACCCCCGCGTCGTCGTCGACTCGGCGCCGCGGCCGTTCTTCGGGCGAGAGATCTCCTGGCCTCGAGCCGACCAGCGCGACCTGGGCGACGTCTCCATCATCGGGCCTTACGCAGACGACTACGGTCGCTGGTTGACGGCGGTCGGCCCGATCGTCGACGCCACCGGCCAGCGCGTCGCCGTGTTGCTGGCCGATCTGCCGTACGATCAGATCGCGGCCGAAGCGAACGCGAAGTTCTGGCGCTCGGCGTCGGAACTCGCGGCGGCGAGCCTCGCCGCCATCGCGATCCTGGTGCTCGCCGGGTTCCGAGTGCAGCGTCGATTCTGGCAGGAACGACGCACCCGGAAGCGCAACCTGGACGAGCTCCGACGGACGCGAGGATCGCTCGCCCGTCAGCGGGACTTCTCTCGGCAACACGCCATCGAACTCGACCAGATCGTCGCGGAGATCGCACAGGAGTACGACCGACTCCACCCGTGCCCCGCGAACGAGCCTCCGAACCCGGTCCGATCGAAGATCGTCGCGCTCCGGAGCCGCGCGAACGACCTGGCCGTGGCGCTCGCTCCCGTCGCCCCACCGGCGCCGCACACGCCGTGGCGCTTCTCGCTCCGCGATGTCATCGAACGCTTGCGGGACGAGTTCCAGCTCGACGCCTCCGCCGCCGACCTGACGATCCTCATCGATATCGACCTCGCGATCCCGGATGCGCTCGAGGGCGATCTTCCGAGGATCCTCGGGATCCTGCGGCGGCTGCTCGACAACGCGATCCGATTCACGGAGGTCGGTGAGATCCGCGTGGCCGCGCGCCGTCGCGGCGCCCCCCCCGGCGGAGGCATCCGCCTGGAGTTGATCGTCGTGGACAGTGGTCCCGGCCTGCCGCGAGGACGCGAAGAAGAGTGCTTCGATCCACTCCTGGTGACGTCCCCGGACCGGGAGGCCTGCTCGGACGAACCGAACGCGCCTCCCGATCATCTCGGGTTCGGACTCGCCGCCTGTCGGCGACTCGCCTTCGACATGGGCAGCAGCCTCGACTACCGACCCAACGATCTCGGCGGCAGCCGCTTCTCCTTCGAGATCGAAGCGCACGTCGTGGACCTCGACTCCAGCGAGTCGTTGGTTCCGGGCCCGGTGACCAACCGCTCGACGACGGTCCGACTCTCCACCTTGGAGCTACCCGCCGGGACTCGCGTGCTGGTCGCCGAGGACGATGCGATCAACCGCCGGTTCGTCGGGGCGCTGCTCGAGAAATGGGGTTGCGACTACCGGACGGCGCGGACGGGTCGCGACGCGGTCGACGTGTTCCGACGCGAACAGTTCGACGTGATCCTGATGGACTGCATCATGCCGGTCCTCGACGGGCTAAGAGATCCACGATCGATTTCGGCGCGGGCGTTTGAGCGCGTCGGAGGCGGCGGAATGGCTTGGCGTATCGGAACGGACATTCCGGCGGCAGCGGTGCCGCTACGAGGAGGAAGGGCTGTCAGGGCTGATGGACCGCCGGCTGGGCAAGGCGAGCCCGCACCGCATCCCGGTGGACGAGGTGGAACGCGTG
Source organism: Planctomycetota bacterium (assembly GCA_020425835.1). Next base: position 3,085 of record JAGQRC010000608.1, read on the forward strand.
GTGTCGCTGTACCGGGATCGCTATGCGGGCTGGACGGTCAAGCACTTCCACGAACGGGCCTGCGAGAAGCACGGCGTGACGGCGAGCTATGGCTGGACGAAGAGCGTGCTGCACGCCTCGGGGCTGGTGCGTCCGGCGGCGAAGCGGTCGGCCCACCGCAAGCGGCGGCCGCGCAAGCCGCTGCCGGGCCTGATGCTGCACCA
>JAGQRC010000609.1 GCA_020425835.1 Planctomycetota bacterium
GCCTGCGCGATCTCCTCTTCGCGATAGCCGGACTCGAGGCGCTCGAGCTCCGCGCGTCGCGCCGCGAGCTCCGCCTCGGCGTTCGCGCGCTCCTCGAGGAGATCGAACGGCTCGAGTTCGACGAGGACGGTGCCCGTCGTGATCGTCTGCCCTTCCTCGACGAGGACCTTCCGGACGCGGCCCCCGACGCGCGAACCGACGCGAATCTCCTCCGCCTCGATGATCCCGGAGACGACGAGGGGTCCGCCATCCCCCTTCCGAAGGAGGAGCGCTGTCAAGAGTGCCGCGGACACCGCGAGGATGACGAGCGCGCGAGCGAGCATGGCGAGAGCCCTGTCTCGTTGGGGTGCAATGAGGAGCAGAAGCGTGGCAGACGGTTGGGCGGCGGTCAACGGCAGGGTCGGCGATCACTCCGACGGACTCTCGCCACTGTGGTCGTCATCGCCCGAGGTGGGAAGTCGTCGTCGTAGACCGGGCTCGAAGTCATCCGCTGCCTCCGCCTCGGTCGTCATTGTGGGTGGATCCTCCATCGACCGTCAACTCGGTGGGATGGATCGTGGCGGATGATGACGCGGGCTCGGTGTTTCCCACTCGCCGCGAATCCCGTCGGTGGGGTCAGGTGCCTGCTCTGAATGCGTCGTGCGGCGATAGATCGACGTGCATCGCGCGAGCTCGGACTCGCGATGATGGTGCGTGCGGAGTCACCCACAGCTCGGGTCCGAGCCCGCGCCACGATGCGCCTCGATCTACGGTCCTAGCCCAAGACGCGCAGGAGCGTACCCTTCAACGGACCGCGCAGTCCCCTGGCCATCCCAACCAAAGTCGACGCACTTCACTGGTACTTGTAGGCCTGCCGAGGAGAGGACCTTCTGCGCCTAGTCGCCGCCGAACTGGAACGGACGATCTGAAATGTGTCGTGCGTACCGGGTCTCCGTCGCAGTCACTGTCGGCCGAGGTCTCTCGGGCCACACTGAGTTCGAGGGCAGAGATCGACATCGAACGAATAGATCCGCGGCCCCGCCGCCGGTCCGTTCGCTTCTGCAATGACCGGCCTCACGGCTCGCCCCACGACACGGTGGAATAGGCGAACTTCGGCGCGTTCCACTCCACCAGTTGACGATCGAGTTCTTCGGTCTCCGCCCGAAGCCCGTCCCGAATGGACTCGAAGTCACTGGGGTCGATCAGCGCGAAGCCCGGCTCGGACTCGTCGAGGGTTCGGAGCACGCACTTGTGGTTCGACTCGCCCAACGCCGCCAGCGCCTCGTCTCGAGAGTTGAAGTGCACATAGTCGCCGGCGGAGATTCGGTCATCGCAGAACTTCCGGAAAGCGACGATCGCGTCCACCTCGAGATCAGCCCGACGTCGAACGAGATCGAGAACCTCCGGATCCATGTCCTCGGTTGGTGCGGGTCGGAACGTGACCCTGGCCATGCTTCGATCGGAAACCCTGTAGAGGAAGTCTGATCTCTCGTGCTCTCCGAAGCGATCGAGCTCATCTCGCGTCAGCTCATCGACGGCGACGAGACGGATCCGATCACGGGGTCCTCCCCAGTCGACGACCGACTTCGGTGGGTGGAGCCTCTCGACATCCGCGAGAGCGCGAAGGAGCTCGTGCTGCTCAGAAACGAGTCGATCGATTCTGCGGACCAGCGAGCGCTGGCTGGACTCCAACGCGGACACCCGCTGCGCAATCTCCGACTCGGTCGAGTCGGAACAAATCGGACACTCGACACCTCGATCGGGCGCGTCCACACTCGGGCTGCCGCGCGAGAGCATTGTCAGGGCAACGCCCACGACGCACCCGAGAGCGGCAGCGACCGACAATACTATCGGCTTCATCTTCGGACCCCATTCCCGATACACGAACCCGTCCGGACGTCGAGAGGATAGAGATCCACCGCTCCGAACTCAACTCCGTCGACGCTGCACGATCGATCCCCGCAACACCAACGCCCGCTAGCGGAGCGGTCACGGCGTCTCTTTCGGCATCGCCTCCAGCCGGTCCCGCCACTCTCGGGCTCGCGCTTCCTCGCCCAACTTCCCGAACAACTCGATGAGATTGCCCCCGGTGAGGCGCAACTCGATGGGATCTTGGGGGAGGAACCGGGGCGTCGCGTCGAGCTCGCTCCCGGCCTCTTGGTCGCGGCCCAGCGCGGTCAGCGCGGCCGCGTGCAGATAGCGCGCGGCTTCGGTCTTGAACGGAGCGAGACGAAACTTGGAGTCTCGTATCCCGACGTCGAGCAAGCCCGCGGCGCGCTCGTATTCACCGGCCATCAGGCACGCCCGTCCCAGTTCGATCTCCAGCAGCCCCAACGTCGGGTTGGTCGGGGATCCCTGGCGGTACAGGGTCAGAGCAGCATCCAACGGTTCGATCGCCTCGGCGGCCCGGCCTTGCCACGAAAGTCCGGTGCCGATGAGTTGCTGAGCACTCGCCTCCGGCTGCCAGTCCCCGGGTTCTCCGACCAACCGGTGCCCCTCGAGGAGGAGGCTCGCGTACTGGACGACGAGGTCGTACTGCTCGTTCCGCATCTGGAGCCAGCAGAGCCCGGTGATCGGCGCGTGCACCGTCCAGTCCGTCACCCCTCGGCGCTCGAGTGCGATGTCGATGAAGTATCGGATCATCTGCTCGGCCTCGCGGTCGGGTCGGAACTGCATGGCAATGGTCCAAGCCAGTGTTCCGACGAACCGAATGACCGCAGGATGATCGTCGCCGTACGCCTTGCGGGCCGATTCCACGACATCTCGCATCAACGGCTCGGCGTCTTCGGAACGACGGATCTGGACGAGGGCGTTGGCGTAGCTGTTGATGGCCTGAATGGTATCTCGGTCGTCGGGAGGAAGGAGTTTGCGCCCCATCTCGACCGCCTTCCGAAGCGGGAGGATCGACTCCATGGCGCGGTCGTTCTCCCGGAGGTAGACGCCGAGCTCTCGCTGCGCACGAACCCGGGAAGCCGCTGGCACGTCGGGGTCCGCTTCGCACTGCTCGAGGACCGTGCGAATGAGGGCTTCGGCTTCGCTCGGCGCCTTTCGCCCGAGCACATTGGCGAGGGACCAGGACAACTCGAGAACCTCCGGAGAGGTCGGTCCCCGAACCGCGCCGAGCTTCGCGATCGCACGGCGCAGCAAGGGCTCCGCTGCGGTGTCGTTCTTGTCGTAGACATGCGCATGCCCGAGGAAGCCCCCCGAGAGCTGAGTGAGCTCGTCGTCCTCCCCCAACTCGGCGCGGCGAATCTCGTAGGACTTCGAGAACAGCGGGACCGCTCGAGCGGATTCGAGCGTCG
>JAGQRC010000610.1 GCA_020425835.1 Planctomycetota bacterium
CCGGCAACCTGATCGGCTTCACCGATCGGGAGGGTCACACGACCACGTTCTCGTACGATCAACCGCCGTTCCCGCACCACCTGACGGGAGCCGAGGATCCGCTCGGTCGACCGATCGTCGCCAACGTGTTCGATGCCGATGGCCGCGTGATCGCGGTCTGCGAGAGCCTCGGGGATGTCGACACCCTCGACGGTTGCGCGACCTTCGAGTACGACAACGTCGCGCGGACCCAGACCATGTTCGACGCCAACGGCAACAAGAGCGTGCTCTTCTTCGACGAGCGGGGCAACCTGGTCGTCGAGCAGCGCTACACGAGCGCCACCGAGTTCCTGGAGACGGTCCGGACGTTCGACGCCAACGACAAGATGACGTCGGAGACCGACCCCGAGGGGCACGCCTACACCTTCGAGTACGACGACCGCGGGAACATGGTCACCATGACCAACCCGGCCGGGCATCTCTGGGACTTCACCTACAACGACGAGAACGACGTCATCCTCGTCTGTGACCCGCTCGGGCATTGCCGGTCGACGGTCTACGACGAGAACCGTCGCGTGATCGAGCGGACGGACGCGCTCGGGAACAGCGACACCTACACCTACTACTCGAACGGTCGTCTGGAGACCCACACCGATCCCGAGGGCAACGTCCGGCAGTACTTCTACACCAGCCAGGGGTACCTCACGACGATCATCGAGCCCGACGGAACGACGACGACCATGGTCCGCGACGGGCTCGGTCGCATCACCCAGAAGATCGATCGGAACGGGCGCGTCAGTCAGTACGAGTGGAGCGCCGAGGACAAGCTCCTCACCGAGACCTGGGACACCACGCCGCCGGAGGTGTTCCAGTACACCTGGAACGCCGCGGGGCACATGACGAGTGCAACGGACTCCGGCTCCGCGCTCACCCTCGAGTACTGGCCGACCGGGAAGCTGAAGAGCGTCCAGTCGAGCGCCGTCGCCGGGTCGACCCCGTGGACGATCTCGTACACCGCGGTCGACGGCGTCGACCTCGTCGCCGGCTACGACGGGAACGGCAACACCACCCATGTGCTCGACTCGTTCGGGGGCATCACCGAGTACCAGTACGACACGCTCGATCGTCTCGTCGCGATCGTGCAGGACGCCGAGAGCGCGATCAGTCGCGGCGTCTCGGTCCCGGTGCTGCCGCGCCGGGTCGACTTCGAGTTCGACAACGGCTCGCTGCGGTTGGCCACGCGCCGCTACAACGATGCCGCGGGGACGGTACCGGCGATCGACACGCTCTTCGGGTACGACTGCGGCGCCTGCCCGACGCGGATCACGTCGATCGACCATCGTCGGGTCTCCGACGACGTGAGCCTCGATGCGATGACGTTCGTGCGGGACGCCCGCGGGACGATCCTCGAGTCGACCGATCTCGAGGGACTCCATCTCTACACGAAGGACGCACAGGAGGCGCTCACCTCGGTGGTCCACTCCGGCGCGCCCGGTCAGGTGGACGAGAGCTACAGTTACGACGCGATCGGGAACCGGACCTCATCGCATCGTTCGTCGACGTACCAACTGCGCTACCAGTCGACGCCCGGCGGCGGCGGTGAGCTCCTCCAGGACGACTCCTTCGTCTACCAGTACGACGGCGAGGGGAACCTCGTGGAGCGGACCGACCTCTCGGACGGGAGCACCACGCAGTACACGTTCGACCACCGCAACCGTCTGACCGGCGTCGAGCACTTCGACGCGGCGGACACCCTGATCTGGTCCGTATCCTACGGCTACGACGGGATCGACCGACGAATCCGCGCGGTCGAGAGCGGCGTGGTCCGCCAGTACGTCTACGACCGACTCAACGCGACGCTGGTCCTCGACGCCGCCGGCAACGTGGTGAAGCGAAATCTCGTCGGGCACGGCCTCGATGACGTCTACGGCTACACCGACGGCACCAACGGCTACTGGTACCTGAGGGACCAGAAGCGCAGCGTCCGAGACATCGCGGACACGAGCGGTGTCGTCCAACGTCACTACGTCTACGACACGTTCGGCAACGTCGTCGGCGGGAGTGGAACGCTCGTCGATGACGTGCGCTTCCAGTCGCGCGAGTTCAGCGACCTGACCGGACTCGGCTACTTCCGAGCTCGCTACTACGACCCGGGTACCGGCCGGTTCATCGCACCGGACCAGGTCATGCCGCACGGCTACGACATCGCGGTCAACAATCCGACCGTGTTCGAGGATCCGACCGGCAAGGTCTCCGCGATCGAGTGGGCGTGCGAGGTCGTGCACTCGCTCGGCAACGTCGCCTCCGCGATGAAGGTGACGCAACCGCTCGCCAATCTCTACGCGGAGATCGTCGAAGCGGTCCTCACGCTGACCCCGCCGCCGGGCGGCGGCGGCGCGGCGGCCGAGAGGTATCGCGACGCGATGATCCAAGCGACGCTCGAGGAGATCCGTGACAAAGCCATCACGGACGCGCTCGGACCGACCGGCGGCTGCGCGTACACGGCCGCCGGTCTCGCGGGCGGAGGCGGCGGTGACGGTGGCTCCGGACCGCCGGGCGGCGGCCCGGGTCTCGGAAGCGGCTCGTAGCCGCGGAAGTCGATCGCAGCGGGGAGGGAATCGGGTGCACTCGGTTCCCTCCTTCGCACGAGGAGCCGTCGGAGAACTCCTTCCGAACGAGGTTCAGAGGTCGAACGGCACCGCGACCGAATCGATCTCCGGCCCCTGTCCCGTCACGCGGTTGCGGAAGAGATACCAGCGCATCCGAACGTGAGTCGTGTCCGGAGGCAGATCGGACGGATCGCTGACCAGTCCCGAGTAGGTCCCCACGGCACCGGGAGCAACTCGACTCTCGGTCGCGCTCTCGAAGAGCAACCGATAGGCCGTGCCCGGAGTCAGAGGTTGCGCGAGCGTGACGGTCGGTGACCCGAAGGCGACCGTCGACGAGAGCGCCCCGTTCGAGTGGACTCGGTAGCCGACGGATCGCACGATCTCGAGATCCATGGTCGCGCCGAGGTAGTCGCCGGACGTGAACGACGGAAGAACACTCGCCAGGGGTGAAGAGGAGAAGCTACCGGCGGCTTCGAACCGGACCCATCCGTCCGAACCATCTCCGCCGACCACGGAGACTCCCGTGCCACCGGCGCCACCTCGGACGTCGATCGATGCGTCGGGACCGAGGGTCACATCGCCGGTCGCCCGTACCACGATGCTCCCACCGCTCCCGCCACCGCCGCGTCCCGCGGATCCATCGGCCGTCCCGCCGGCTCCGCCGCGCGCGGTGATCTCGCCGCTC
>JAGQRC010000611.1 GCA_020425835.1 Planctomycetota bacterium
GACGACGCGGATGCTCCTCGAGTGGTCATCGAGTTCGTAAAGGAGCCGTCGGGAATCACCGCCCGCGCGAGTCTCGTGGGCCGGTCCGATCTCGCGCTGCCGGTCGGCGCCGAACGCGTGGCGGTCGCCGCGAGCCATTCGACTCCAAGGGCCAGCCGCTTCTCCGTCCTCCCACCTCTCGTGGCCGTCGCCATGGCACTCGTGTTCCGCAGTGCGCTGCTCGCACTGATCGTCGCCGTTCTCACGGGCGGGATCGTCCTCGCGACGACTCGAGGAGGGGAGCCGTGGTGGGAGCGGTCTTGGGCCTTGCTCGAGGGACAGGTCGTCGACAGTTTCCGCCTGAGCATCGTCCTGTTCGTGCTGTTCCTGATCGGCATGATCGGAGTGATCACCCGAGTCGGAGGCATCCAGGGCATCGTCGACAAGATGATGAGCGGAGCGGAGGGAGCTCGCCGCACGAGGATCGTCACCGCACTGATGGGGCTGGTGATCTTCTTCGACGACTACTCGAATTCCGTGGTGGTCGGCTCCTCGATGCGCCCATTGACCGATCGCTTTCGCATATCCCGCGAGAAGCTCGCCTACCTGATCGACTCCACGGCGGCACCGATCGCGGGAATCGCGCTCTTCTCGACCTGGATCGGCTACGAAGTCTCGCAGTACCAGGTGGCACTGGAGATCGTGGACCCCTCACGAGCGAATTCGGCGTACAAGATCTTTCTGCAGACGATCCCGCTGCGCTTCTACTGCATTCTCACCATCGGCTTCGTTCTCCTGAACGTCTTCCTCTCCCGGGACTACGGCCCCATGTACGAGGCGGAGCGCAGAGCGGCGAAAGACGGCCTGCCGATGCGTCCGGGCTCGAAGCCCCTGACGTCGCAGCGCTTCGCGCGGCTCTCGGCCAGAGAGGGTGTCCCGCACCGAGCCCGCGACGCTCTGATTCCCCTCGTCGCGGTCGTCGTGTCGATGCTGGTGGGGATCTGGTTCGTCGGACGCGGATGGCCAGCGTTCCGGGAAAGCGGCTGGGCGTCGTTCGGCGGCGAGGCCCTCGGCGCCATCTTCGAGAACAACGACTACACGATGCCCGCGACCGCGGTGGCCGCGGGCCTCGGGTCGCTGGTCGCGTTACTGATCGCCGTGCCCCGGATCGGACTGGTCGACTCGCTCCGATCTTGGTGCGTCGGTTTCTCGAGCCTGGTCCTCGCGATCGGGATTCTCGTCTGTGCATGGGCCCTGGCCAAAGCATGCGACGAGCTGGCGACCGGCCACTATTTGGTCGCGAGCGTCGGGAGCGAGATCCCGCTCGCGATGCTGCCCGTCCTCTTCTTCGTCCTCGCGTGCCTGATCGCCTTCGCGACCGGGACCTCGTGGGGGACCATGGGGATCCTGATTCCGATCGCCATCCCCCTCGTGTACTACACCGAAGGCCTCAAGCCGGGCGCCCCGCTCGAGGGCACGGTGACCCTCCTGACGTTTGGCGCCGTGCTCGAAGGATCGATCTTCGGCGATCACTGCAGCCCGATCTCGGATACGACCGTGCTATCCTCCGTCGCCGCAGGGTCGGACCATCTCGACCACGTGCGGACGCAGATTCCTTATGCGCTGACGACGATGTTGATCGCACTCCTCTTCGGATACCTGCCCGTCGCCCTCGGCTGGTACTCCTGGCAGGTCGCGATCGCGGTGGGACTCGGAGTGGTCTATCTCGTGCTGCGGTTCCTCGGCCGTCCGATTCCAGTGGCGACCATGAAGGGGTCCAACTCGTGAACGGTTCGGCCGCCGCGCCAACTTGGAGGAGTCGGCTGACGGTGCTGGGGCACCTCCTGCGATGGGGACTCGAGTGGATCGCCAACGTCGTCCATTTCGCGGGTTTCCTGATTCGCCGACGCCGAATTCGTCAGCAGATGCGCGATCTGATTGTCCGGGATCGGACGGCAACCGATACTTGAGTCGATGCCGAACGCGGCTGGAAAGAGCTTCCGATGACGACTCGAACCCCGTCCATCGCGCGTCACCTCCTTTCCGGAGTCGCGACAGCCTGTGTCGTCATCGCCCTCGCGGGGTGTGCGAGCACTGAACAGTCCAGCGATCAACGCCTACGTGCGAAGGTCCACCGCACAGTCAGTGGACGCATGGGTGAGACGTGGGCGCACCTTCGCCGCCCCATCAGCCCTTATCCCTGGGTGACACTTCGTCACCTCGGTCCCGTGACGACCTTCTCCGACGCGTGGGAAATGTACGTCGCGACGGGCGATGCGGAGGGCGGACTCGGTGTCGCGCTACTCGACCTGTTCGCTGGTTTCCTCGGACCGTACGAGATCGATCCTCTCCTCGATACCTTTACCGAGCACCTCGACTACTGATCGCCCCCGCTGATGCAGTCGGGATCGTGACGGGGTGGCGGCCCGCGAAAGGCACTGCTGACAGACACGTGAGGTCCGAGTAGAAAGAAGGCGACGACCTCGGCGAGTCGCTCGTTCCATCGCTCCCACCTTTCCGCGTCCGGAGGCTCCCTTGCGCACGCTCGATGATCTGGTCCGTCGCCTGCAGCCCGGCGAGCGCGTTCTCCTGCGCGCCGATCTCAACGTCCCTCTCCGTGATTCTCTCGACGAGTCCACGGGCGAGGCCACTCGGGTGGTCGGGGACGACACTCGGATTCGGGCGATGCTCCCCACGTTGACGCGACTTCGAGAAGCGGGGGCGGCCGTGCTGCTCTGCTCGCACCTCGGGCGCCCCAAGGGCGCGCCCGATCCGGCGCTCAGCCTGGCGCCTGTTGCGCGGGAGCTCTCTCGACGACTCGGGTTCGACGTCGAATTGCTGGCCGACGAACCGTCGACACCGTCCGTCCGAGCGCGCGCCGAGGCCCTTCGACCCGGGGACGTTGTGCTGCTCGAGAACCTCCGCTTCTTCCCGGGCGAGAAGGCGAACGACCCCGAGTTCGCGGCTGCGCTCGCAGGACTCGCCCGCTACTACGTCGACGATGCGTTCGGATCCTGTCACCGCGCACACGCGTCGATCGCTGGAGTGACCCAGCACTGTCCCGCCTTTGCCGGGGATCTCGTCCGCAGGGAACTCGAGATCCTGACCGAGATTCGAGACCGACCCGAGCGACCATTCTGGGTGATCCTCGGCGGTGCGAAGGTCTCCGACAAGTTGGCTGTCGTGCGGCATCTCCAGGACCGCGTCGATGGGTTCCTGGTCGGCGGGGGCATGGCCAACACCTTTCTCGCCGGTCTCGGTGTTCCAGTTGGAGACTCGAAGATCGAGCCCGA
>JAGQRC010000612.1 GCA_020425835.1 Planctomycetota bacterium
CGACTCCGGTCTCGAAGACCAACTCGCCGCTCTCGGGGATCGTATGCGTCCGTCGGAGGTGTCGGGTGGAGACGACGACGCCGGGGTAGGTCTCGTCGGGGAACAGCGTGTTCGTCCCCCCACCGAGCAGGTGGAGAGGAAGTCCCTCTCGACGAGCGCGCGCGACGACGTCGACCAACTCCGCGACCGACTTGGGCTCGGCGAACCATCGCGCGCGCCCGCCGACGCGAAGGGACGTGCGCGGGCCGATCGGGACGTCATTGGTGAACGATGGACCGAGCGCGATCATGCGCGCCGCTCTCCGAGCTCCGACTCTCGATTGCCGACCGACAGCAGGTCACCCCGATCCCACCGTCGCGAGAGCCGGTCCGCGAGCGGGTCTGACAGGTCGACGATGTCCCCGGCGCCGAGCATCAGACAAACGTCGCCATCGTCGAGCTCCCTCTCGAGGAGATCGAGCAGCTCATCGCCATCCGAAACCCGCTCGGCCGGAGCACCGCAGGCGCAGATCCGAGTCCGCAGTCCGTCGAGAAGTCGAGGGGAGAAATCGGTCGGCTTCTCGCGAACCGAGTAGACCGGCAGCAGGATGGGCCGATCGGCTTGGCTGAGCGCGGTGGCGAACCCGTCGAGGTAGGCCTGCAATCTTCCCCACTGATGCGGTTGGAACACTGCCCAAACGCGTCGTCCGGGATAGCAGTCCCGCGCGGCTTCGATCGTCGATCGCACTTCGGTCGGATGGTGGGCGTAATCGTCGACGAGCGAGATCCCGGCGAAGTCGCCGCGTCGCTGGAATCGGCGATCGACCCCCGAGAACTGCCGAACGCCGGCCACCGCCTCGTTCGCCTCCACTCCGAGCTCGGCAGCCAGGGCCACCGCGGCGAGCGCGTTCAACACGTTGTGTCGACCCGGCAAGGCGATCTCGAGGTCCGCATAGGGAATCCCCCGATAGCTCGCCCGGAAACGGGGCTTCCGACCGAGCACCAACGACTCGGCCTGCCAGAGCGCGTGCGGAGAGAACCCGTACGGGATGATCTCGGCGTGGAACGCCCCTCGCGCCAGCCCGGCAACCATGGGGCTATCGATTCCGCAGAGCAGTGGACCGCCTCGCACCCCTTCGACGTAGGTCTCGAACGCGTCGAGAAGTTCGATGTCATCACCGTAGACGTCGGGATGGTCGTGCTCGACGCAGGTGATGATGCCTGCGCGGGGTCGGAGCGCGTGGAACGACCGATTGAACTCGCACGCCTCGACGACGAACTCCGGTCCACGACCCGCACGACAGTTCCCGCCGAGCTGGGAGTGGTAGCCGCCGATCAAGACCTCCGGGTCACGGCCGGCGGCGACCAGGATGGAGGTGAGGAACCCCGCCGTCGTCGTCTTCCCATGGGTTCCCGCCACCGCCAGGCCCGTCTTCTCGTCGAGAAGTTCGCCGAGCAACTCTGCGTAACGACACTCGCGCGCGCCGAGCTCACGAGCGCGACAAATCTCGGGGTTGGAGCGCGGAACTGCGGCGGACGAGACGACCAGATCGACCGGGTCGGGTACCTGCGAAGCGTGATGCCCGACATGAACGGGCAGACCCGCGGCGCGGAGCGCAGCGAGGTGACGCCCCTCGCGGCCATCGGAGCCGGACACCCGATGCCCCCGCGCCACGAGAAGGCGAGCGAGCCCGCTCGTCGCGGAGCCCCCGACACCGACGATGTGAATCGCGGACCGATCGGACCGAATGAACTTCGACTTCAACGTCCCCGCTCCTTGCCCGGTGCACTCGGAATGACCAAGACGGTGCCCCGCTCCACACGATGGGGATGACTCAGGCGATCTCGGTTGGCGTCGAAGATCCGGCGCCAATCTCCATCGGTGTAGTAGCGTTTTCCGATCTCGCTCAGCGACTCCCCCGCTTTCACGCGGTGCGTCCTGGGCTTCGATCGAGGGCGGGCGGGCTCGTTCTCTCGGGGCGTTATACCGGCTTCCGTCTCGTTTTTCACGAGGACCCCATCGCCTCGTGATCCCGCGGGAAGCGGAACACGGATGATCGTCCCCTCGCGAAGCCGGTTCGGCGGTACTTCGGGATTGAGTTGTTGAATCTCCGGCCACCGTTCGCCTCGACCGAGGCAGCGCTCCGCGATGGTCCAGTAGCGATCGCCCGACCGAACGCGGTACTTCGTCACCCTCACTGCCGCGGGTGTGGTGGGGTCGTCATCGTTGGAGGGCTTCGATCCGGAGTGAGCGGGCTCGGTCTGCCGACGGGACTCACCTCCAGGCTGCCCCTCTCTCTGCCCGAGCGCGACCTCACGGTGCGTCGCCGGGTTCAGTGTCGATCGGCCCGCCGCCACGGGAGGCCGCTCCACCGGCGCGAAGGACGAGCGCACAGCGGCGAGGGGAAGCCAGCTCCCGGTCACCAGGGTGCCCTTCGGCTGCCATGGACGACGCACGGTCCGGTTCCCGAAATCCGGCAACGAGCTCATCAAGATCCACCCTCCGACCGCGAGAACGGTGAGACTGACGATCCAGCTGTTTCGAAGGCTCTCGAGCATGTTCATCTCATGCGACCCTCTCGCGGGGTTCCCGGACCGGGAGCGCACCGACGTGTGTCGCGATCACCCGCGCGATGTCGACGGCGGCCGATGGTCGACCGAGGCGAACCGATGCATCCGCCATGGTCTCGAGGCGCGCACGATCGCCGAGGATCTCCGCGAGAACACCCGTGACGGTCGCCGGCTCGTTCGGCACGACGACCGCGGCCCCGGCCGCGACGGAGACCTGCGCGTTCAGGTACTGCTGCCGATCCCGATGGTGCGGATACGGAAGGAACAGGGCGCCCCGACCGACGGCCGAGATCTCGGCCGTGGTGGATCCTCCGGCCCGGGCGATCACCAACCGAGATGCCTTGAGACACTCGGCCACTCTCGGCTCGTACTCGACGACCTCCGCCCGGATCCCGGCCCTGCGGTAACGTTCGACGAGCGCGGAACGCTTTCCCGGCCCGGCGACGTGGTGGAATCGGGCCGAGCTGCGGAGTTCGGCGGGCAGCCTCTCGGCGGCGCCGACCGCTAGCTCGTTGAGGTCATCGGAGCCCTGCGATCCACCCAGGACCAACACGGACCCTTCGGACGGAAGCGGAGTGAACGAGAACTCGGATCGCACCGGACAGCCGTAGATCAACGAGCGTCGCCTCAAGAGACGCGGTCCTCGAGTGTCCGGATAGGCGAGGAAGATGCGCGAACAGGGGTGGAGCAACCAACGGTTCACGCGGCCGACGA
>JAGQRC010000613.1 GCA_020425835.1 Planctomycetota bacterium
CGATGAAGATCACGTCGCCATCGTCGAGGTCCGACAGCAACCCGACGAGGTCCTTCGCCTTCTCGAGGACCGGCCCCGAGGTGGCGCGGAATCCCGTGCCGAGTTCCTCGGCGATCAGGTGAGCGAGCGTCGTCTTCCCGAGCCCGGGCATCCCCGAGAAGAGCACGTGGTCCAGCGCATCGCCTCGCGCCTTCGCGGCCCCGATGTACACCCGCAAGTTGTCGACGATGTTCTTCTGCCCGACGAACTCCGAGAGTCGACGCGGTCGGACGCTGATCTCCGCGCCGTCGCCATCGCCCCGGACGGGATCGACCTCCCGGCGCGGGCGGTCCGTGTCCGCCGAGCCCGGATACTCCGACGTCATCTGTGGTCCTCTCGGTCCGTGGGCAGGCGTCGCCGTTCTACCAGACGGTTCGGGATGTTTCCATTTCGCCACGGCCCGTGGCGCCAGTTCGTCGACGGGTTCGCGACGCGCCCAGCGCGCTCAGCCGAAGATGCACCATTCCGCGACATCGCGAAAACCGAACTTCGCGTAGAGCCGTCGCGCGCCCGGCGACTCCTCGGGGAGCACCAGCGCCTCCACTTCGCGGACCCCCGCCCGTCGCCACTGGTCCATGGCCGCACCGAGCAGACGAGTCGCGACGCCACGCCCCCGATAGGGTGTCGCCACCTCCAACGCGTGGATACCCCACCGTTCGGAGGCGGCGGGATCCGCCTCGGCGAACGGATAGACGACGAGCGATCCGATCTGTTGACCGCCGTGACTGGCCACCCAGGTGCGCGATGCGTTCGGAAAGGGGTAGGGCGTTCCGTCCGGGGTCTCGAGGATCGCTTGGTAGTTCGTCTCGGCCGCCAACTCCAGCTCGACGTCGCACACCTCGTCGGGGAGTTCCCCTTCGCGGGGGTCGGCGACCACGCTCCACGCCCAGCGCTCTGCCCGGAATCCACAGCTCTCGAGAAAGCCCCGGGCGGCGAGATCATCGCGCGGGACCGCGGCGCCTTCGGTGGTGCCCCACAGCGGTGGGCGTGGGGCGAAGAAGTTCCCGTAGAACGGATTGTAGACACGCCCATCGATGACCATGCGGCGACCCGGTCCGCGCAACAACTCGATCGACGACTTGAGCGAGGCCAGAAGACGGGTTCCGAGGCCGCGGCCCCGTTGATCGATCGCGACACCGATCAACGAGAGGTGCCCGACCACCGAGAGCTCGTGATCATCCGACGACTCCGGGAGGAGGCTCCTCAGGAACTCACCTTCCCAGATCCCACCGTGCGCGAAACCGACGGCACGTCCATCGCGCCACGCCACCCGCAAGAGCTCCGGCTCGAACGCCTCGCCCGCGTTCGCCAGCTCGATGCGCGCTCGCCAGATCTCTCGCGTCATCGGAACGAAGTTGCGCTGCTCGTGGAACAGCTCGTTCCAGAGCGTGACCATCGCATCCCGCATCGATGCCCGATACGAGACGATCTCGAGATCGGTCGACGCGCTCTCGTCGGTCGGCTCTTCGGCGATCATCGGGACGACACCTCGATCCTCAGTCGAATCGGAACCAGGAACGGCAGGGCCCGCAGTGGGACCACGCGTCCCACTCCCCTCGAAGGTGCGTCTCGCGGGCCCTCGTGAACGCGCCCCCCGTCCAGACCTCGGCCACACTCTGCCGCCGCAGGTCCCCGACCGGATGAGCGATCTCCGGATCGCGCGCACAGAGGGGGACCACACCGTCGAACTCGACACGCATCTGCGTGGCGAGCCGCGCACACGCCGTGCGGTTCGGTGGCGCGAAGCAGCCGAGCGACCGCGGGTGCTCCTCGCCGCGCGGCCCCTCGATGCCTCGAATGACGATGCGATCGACCCTCGAGGCCCAGCGATCGAAGAACTCATCGAGGTGAGGCGCGCTGCGCTCGTCGAAGCTCACCGCGACGACGACGAAGGGTCGCTCCTCCACCGGTGCCGACGCCACGGCCGGGAGCAGCGCTTCCAGACCGGTGCATCGCGTCGCGAGCGTGGGCGTCCCGGGGAACAGCTCCGCGATGATCTCCTCGGAAGGGGCACCGAGATCCACGGTGATCACCGTCGGCGATGCGGCGACGATCGCGCCGGCACGGTCCTCGTCGATCGCGGCACCGACGGTGTCGATGTGGATTCCGTACGCCCCCACGGCCCTCGCCTCTCGGATGCGGGAGCCGAGATCGGGGTCGAGCACCGGGTCGGCGTAGCCCCCGCCGAGCGTCAACAACGCATCGTCGTTCGCGGAGATCGCATCGAGGATCGCCCGCCAAGCGGTCGGGTCGAGTGAGGAGAGCGCATCCGAGGCGGACCGACCCTCGCGCGCCGCGCGACGCCCGCCGCGGTCGTCGGTCAGCTCGACGACGAGCTCCTCCGGGTGCGTCCCCACGAACGACAGCGGTGATGCCCGCCGCCGTCCGATCGCGTCGCGACCCCGAGGCGGTTCGGAGTCCGCCGCGAGCCAAGAACGGGCCCGGTGCAGAGCTGTCTCCCCATCGATCGTGTAGCGCCCTCGCGCCGTGGTCAGCGCCTCGTCGAAGTGGTGGAAGATGCGGTGGAGGTCCGCGTCGCGATTCGGTTCATCGAGACGGAACCCGTAGACGCGATCGAGACTGGCGCCCGCCTCACTGGTGGTCTCGATCAAGCGCCGTGAGACGATGTCGGCCGCAATCCCGGGCGGCGCCGTCGAGAGATAGACCGCGAGACCGCGGCGCTCGTCACAGTAGTGTCGGACCATACCGTCGACGGCGCTCGGCTCGAGGAACACCGCCTCTGCCGGAACGACCACCGCTTCGTCCCACGCCTCCCGGACCATGACGTCGCGGAACGCGTGCGGATTGCCGGCCTCGCAGAAGAAGTACGAGTCCCCGATGCCACCACGCCACCCGTCCTTGCCCCAGGCGCGCGCGCGACGCAGTCGGTCGCGATCCGCAATGTCGTCGTGATCGTGGAAGAACCAGGTCGCCGGGCTCCCACGGAAACGGAGTGCCCCGAGCTCCCGCTCGATCACGGGAACGAACCGGCGATGCGCGACGAGCACGAGGGTGCCGACCGTCGCGCACTGCTCGACTCGACGGATCGTCCACTCGAGCACCGAACGCTCGCCGAGCCGATCGAGCAGTACCGAGCGGAGCCCGCGGCGCGACCGCTCGAGATCGACCTCGACGAGCGCGCCGAGTCGAGTCGCGGCGCGCTCGGTCGACGCGAACGATTCGTCATCTGCGGTCCCGTCCTCGGCATCCGCGGTCTCGTCC
>JAGQRC010000614.1 GCA_020425835.1 Planctomycetota bacterium
GGCCGCGATCCGACGGAGCGCGGCAGCCGCGATTCGTGGGCCCGAGGACGGCGCGATCGAGGGCGACGGGACACCTTCCCCCTTCGCTGGCGCAACCGCGGGAGGCAGGAACGGTGCCCGGCTTCTGGCCCCACATTTGGGCGATCCCTTTGACCTTCGTCGTCGGCTTCATCATCGGTTGGGGCGTGCGGTCGAGCCTCGGCGGTACTTCCGCCAGTCCCCACGACGACGAGTGACGATTTCCGGGCCCCGGTAACATCGACCGCCCCCCTGCCGTTCCGACCGGGTCTCAGCGGCCGGCGCGTCGCGGCTCGACTTCCGAGGAAGACCACCATGACCCTCGAACGACCGCATCGCCTCGGCGACCTCGATCCGACCCGCTTCGTCCCCGTCGGCGTCCGGGAAGAGATCCGTCGGAACCTCATTCGACGACTCCGCGGAGGCGATGATCCCGCCTCTCTCTTCCCGGGTATCGTCGGCTACTCCGAAACCGTGGTCCCCCAACTGATCAACGCTCTCCTGGCCAAGCACGACATCATCCTGCTCGGCCTGCGCGGCCAGGCGAAGACCCGGCTCTGTCGACAGATCATCCATCTGCTCGATGAGGCCATCCCCGTCGTTCCCGGCTGCCCCCTTCGATCTCACCCGCTCCGGCCGTTGAGCCGCTGGGCCCGAGACCGTATCGAGTCCGAGGGCGACGACCTCCGGATCGAGTGGCTCGAGCCGCGCCAACGCTACAACGAGAAGCTCGCGACGCCGGACGTCTCGATGGCGGACTTGATCGGCGACCTCGACCCGATCAAAGCGGCGCATCAGAAGCTCGACCTCTCCGACGAGCGGGTCATCCACTACGGGATCATCCCCCGCTCGAACCGCGGGCTGTTCACGGTCAACGAACTGCCCGACCTCGCGCCGCGCATTCAGGTCGGACTCCTGAACATTCTGGAGGAACAGGATGTCCAGATCCGCGGGTTCCCGGTCCGGGTGGATCTCGACGTCCTCCTGCTCTTCACGGCCAATCCCGAGGACTACACGAACCGCGGGAGCATCATCACCCCCCTGAAGGACCGTATCGCTTCGCAGATCCTGACCCATTATCCGGCCGCCCTGGACGAAGCGCATCGGATCACGGAGGAAGAGGCGTGGTTGGAGCGCGATGAGGTCGACCCCGTCGTGGTGCTCCCCTTCGTCGCCGACATCGTGGAGGCGATCGCGTTCCACGGACGACGATCGGAGTACGTCGACCAGACGTCCGGCGTCTCCGCCCGACTCTCGATCGCCGCGAGAGAGCTCCTGGTCAGTCAGGTGGAGCGTCGCAGTCTCACGGTCGCCGGGTCTTCACCCCTGGCGCGACTGGTCGACATCGCGCAGCTGATCCCGGCGCTCACCGGCAAAATGGAACTCGTCTACGAGGGAGAGCAGGAAGGGACCGTCCAGGTGGCGCGGCGGTTGATGACCCATGCGACGCAGGAGATCTTCGACCGGCATTTCCCGGACGTGATGCAGGAAGGTCGCGAGGGCTCGAGCGAGAGCGATCGCTACAAGCCCGCGCTCGATTGGTTCGCCACCGGGAACCGCGTCGAGCTCTCGGACTCGATGCCGGACAGAGAGTACCTCTCGACGCTGGAGGCCGTTCCCGGTCTGGCTGCGCTCGCCGACGAGTTCCTCCCGCAGCCCGACCCTCTGGCGCGCGGCGCGGCGATGGAGTTGGTGCTCGAAGGTCTCTACGCCCATTCGATGCTCGCCAAGCAGGACGTCCGCCGCGGTTGTGCCTACACCGACATGCTCGGGGTCATGATGGAGGGCCTCCGTTGAGGATCCGGTACCTCGACCAGCGCGAGGGGATGCGAACACTCGTCGATCGCATGAAGCTCCTGATGCGTCTCTTCTCTTTCCTCCTGATTCGGGAAGATGGAGACGCGGAGCGCGCCCTCGAGATCCTGGAGGCGATCGGCGACCGGCACGGGCTGTTCGATGAGGACCTCACGTTCGAGGACTTTCGACGCCGCGTCCTCGAGGAGCGCATCGTGACGAAGTCGCCGCTCGGGCTCTCGCTCACCCCGAAGGGCGAGCGTTTCGTCCGAGGCTCGACGTTCGACCAGATCTTCGGAAAGCTCGACGTCGGCCTCGAGGGCGCGCATCGGACACCCCACGTGGGTGGACGTGGCGAGCGCTCTACCGAGACGCGCCCCTACGCGTTCGGCGACGAGATCCAGGACATCGACTTCAACCGCTCGTTCTCCAACGCGCTGAGACGGAGCGGTGGTGCGGACCTGGCGCTCTCCGAGGAGGACCTCGAGGTCTACGAGTGCGAGCAACACACCTCGGTGGCCACCGTCCTGATGCTCGACGTGAGCCACAGCATGATTCTCTACGGCGAAGATCGCATCACGCCCGCGAAGCGGGTCGCGCTCGCGCTCACCGAGTTGATCCTGACCAAGTACCCGCGGGACGCCTTCCACGTCGTCCTGTTCGGAGACGAGGCGCGCGAGATCTCGATCAAGGAGCTCACCTACGCCGGCGTGGGTCCGTTCCACACGAATACGCACGCCGGCTTGCGTCTGGCCCGCCACATCCTGATGCGCAAGAAGCACGCGAACAAACAGATCTTCATGATCACCGATGGCAAGCCGACTGCGCTCTTCGAGGAGGGCCAGCTCTACCTCAATCCCTTCGGCCTCGATCGGAAGATCGTCAACAAGACGCTCGACGAGGCCGCGGAGTGCCGGCGATACGGGATCCCGATCACCACGTTCATGATCGCTCGAGACGCCATGCTCGTGCGATTCGTGGAGCGCCTCACGGAGACCAATCACGGTCGCGCGTTCTTCTCGTCCGTCGACAACCTCGAGCAGGCGGTGTTCGTCGACTTCGTCCGTAACCGACGACGACGCGTGCGCTGAGCGACGTATCCCCAAGGAGTCTCGGATGAGCACGGTGTCCCCACCGTTCGCCGACTGCCGGCTGATCGCGTTCGATCTCGACGGCACCCTCGTCGACTCCCTCCCGATGATCGCCGAGAGTGTGAACGCCGTGCGGGCCGGGCTCGATCTCGCCGCGCTCTCGCTCGAGACCGTCCGGCGGGCCATCGGCGCGGGCGCCCGGGTGCTGCTCCAGCGCACGATGGTCGACGCGATCGATCGCGGAGCCGATCTGGACGATCTGTACCGACGCCTGCTCGACGAGTACGGAAATCGTGCTTCGACGCCCGTCCCCCTCTACCCCGGCGCGGGTGAGTTCCTCGAGCTCATC
>JAGQRC010000615.1 GCA_020425835.1 Planctomycetota bacterium
GGGCTCGTCGCGGATCGTCGCGACGGTGCCTGGGTGCACTACCGCGTGGCGAAGCCCACCGATCCCTTCGGGAAGGCGCTCCTCCGGATGGCTCGAGAGGTCGCGAACGACCCCGCAGTTCGGAAGGACATCGCCCGCGCCGTGGCGCTTCAGCGCGCGACATGTGGAGGGGGATGAACATGCCGAGTGAACCGGTCGGAGGGCCGCCGCGTCGCCTGTCGTTCCTCGACCGCTACCTGACGCTCTGGATCTTCGCCGCCATGGCGATCGGCGTCGCCCTCGGTCACCTCGTGCCCGGGGTCGAGCGCTTCGTTCAACGGTTCCAGGTGGGGACCACCAACGTGCCGATCGCGATCGGCCTGATCGTCATGATGTACCCCCCTTTGGCCAAGGTGCGGTACGAGGAACTCTCCGACGTCTTTCGGGACTGGAAGATCCTCGGTCTCAGCCTGGTCCAGAACTGGATCATCGGTCCCTTGCTCATGTTCGGGCTCGCGGTCCTGCTCCTGCCGGATCGACCGGAGTACATGGTCGGAGTGATCCTGATCGGTCTGGCCCGTTGTATCGCGATGGTCATCGTCTGGAACGACCTCGCCGAGGGCGACACGGAGTACGCGGCGGGCCTCGTGGCGTTCAACAGCGTCTTCCAGGTCCTGTTCTACAGCGCCTACGCGTGGGTCTTCATCACCGTCCTCCCTCCATGGTTCGGCCTGGAGGGAAGCGCCGTCGCCGTGTCGATGGGACAGATCGCCGAGAGCGTCGCGATCTACCTCGGCACGCCGTTCGTGGCGGGGATGGCGAGCCGATGGATCCTGATTCGGGTGAAGGGAAGGCTCTGGTTCGAGAGTCGGTTCATTCCTCGGGTCGCGCCCCTGACTCTCGTCGCCCTCTTGTTCACGATCCTCGTGATGTTCAGCCTCAAGGGTGAGCTGATCGTCGCCATCCCGCTGGATGTGCTCCGGGTCGCGCTCCCTCTGCTGATCTACTTCGTCGTCATGTTCCTCGTGAGCTTATGGCTCGGGCGGAGGATCGGCGCCGACTACCCCAAGACCGCGACCCTCTCCTTCACCGCGGCGTCGAACAACTTCGAGCTGGCGATCGCCGTCGCCGTGGCGGTGTTCGGAATCGGCTCCGGGGTGGCGTTCGCCGCGGTGATCGGACCCCTCGTCGAGGTCCCGGTTCTCATCGGCCTCGTTCACGTGGCGACCCACTTCCGGCGTCGCTGTTTCGGTGAAGCCTCCCGGGCGACCCGGGACGACATCGAGGCCTCACGACGCTCACACGAGGAAGCGAGCGAGGTCCCGCAATGAGTCGTCCCTGAGCGGGTCGTCGGTCGCTCAGTCGAGCTGCTGGGTCGATCGATGGAAGCGCATCACGATGTTCGGGTTCGGTTGGATCGACACCACCGCATCTTCCCGATGCTCGTAGGGGAACGACGACAGCACGTGACGGATGGACTCGAGGCGAGCCTTCTTCTTGTCGTTCGCCTTGACGACGATCCACGGACTGAATGTGGTGTGGGTCCGTGAGAACATCATCTCCTCTTTGAAAGCGGTGTAGCGGTCCCACAGGTCCTGCGCCTTGGCGTCCACCGGGCTGAGCTTCCACTGCTTGAGCGGGTTCTTCGCGCGCGATCGGAACCGGCGCAGTTGCTCTCGCTTGGAGATCGAGAACCAGAACTTGACGATCTTCACGCCGTCCTCGAAGAGCATGTGCTCGAACTCGGGGACCTGACGCATGAAGCGCTCGTAGTCATCCTCGGTGCAGAAGTCGTTGACCGGCTCGACGACCGCGCGGTTGTACCAGCTGCGATCGAAGAAGACGATCTCGCCGGGATTCGGGAGCTGTCGCGAGTAGCGCTGGAAGTACCACTGACCCTTCTCGACATCGGTCGGCTTCGGCAGCGCGACCACTCGCATCGCACGCGGGTTCAGGTGCTCGGTGAACCGGCGGATGCAGCCGCCCTTGCCCGCAGCGTCGCGGCCCTCGAAGACGATCGCCAACCGCTCGTTCTGGTCCTGGACCCAACGCTGCAGCTTGACCAGCTCGACCTGGAGCTGCTCGAGCTGTCCCTCGTACTCGAGGGTCTTCATCACCTTGTTGACGTTGACCTTCTTCTCGCGGAGGAGCGCGAGGAGCTCCTCGCGGGTGTCGAGCGTCTCGACCTCTTCTCGGTAGATGACGGCGCGGTCACCGTGCTCGTCGCGGAGCGGTCGTTGGGGATCGAGGGTCGGGTCCTCCTTCGTCGGAGTGGCGTCGCTCGCGCCGGGAGCGGGGCGTGCGGGATCGTGGTCTCGGTCCATGGGGTCTCCTCGGCGCCGATCTCAGGGGATGTCCTTCTCGCCCTCCGCGAGGCGGTCCCCACTATAACTCGGCATTCTGCGACGCATCTCCACCCTCTCTTCGAACGAGCCCTGGATCGGGAGACTCCGTGGCGGTCGAGGCGCCCCGGCTTCGGCCGAGCGCCGCCTCCTCCGCGAGATTATCGGTGGATCAGGGACAGCTCCGAGCACAGTCGAGCGGGTCCGACGTCGGATCTTCGCCACAGCCGGGATAAGGCGTGGAGGGCGTGGGGCCCCCGACGAACAGGAAGCCGAGGACGAACACCGCGTCACCGAGATCCACGGCGCCATCGTCGTTCCCATCGCATCCATCGAGACAGGTCGGCAGCGAGCCTCCCGAGAACGCGTAGTCGAGAACGCGAATCGGGTCCGCGATGCCGAGCAGGCCGTCGGCGTCGCAATCACCCCGCGAGAACGTGGGGCCGCTGGCGAGATCGAGCGAAGCGGTGCCACTGGTCGCCGACCCGCAGAGGTTCGTCACGACGCAGGAGTAGAGCCCGACAACTCCGAGGTCGAAGTCGCTCAGCTCGAGCGTCGGTGAGGTGGCCCCGGTGACGCCCGGCGCATCGTCCAGATCGATGCCGTCCCGACGCCACTGGTAGGAGCGCGGTGGCGTCCCCGTGCCCTCGACGCTCAGCTGGACGGTCGTTCCTCCCGCGTAGCTTCCCGAGTCGGGACCATCGGCGATCGACGGAGCGGTGCAGGTCGACGGGAGGTGGAAGTCGAAACTCGCGACGAGGTCTCCCGACATGGAGACGTCGATGGCCAGCACCTCGAGGTGTGGATCGTAGTAGAGATCCGTCGGGTTGAGCGACTCGCCGGGGAAGTAGAGCTGTGTCGTGAGCAGGGGAGTCGCGTCCCCCTCGACCTTCAGGTGCATGTGGCGCGTCCGGCCCGGGTAGTAG
>JAGQRC010000060.1 GCA_020425835.1 Planctomycetota bacterium
CGCCGACCGTGAGGCTGGTCTTCCCGGTGGTGGCGTCCCGACTCGACGGTAGCTCTCCGTCGCAACGCGTCCCGGCCGAGAGCTCCAACCCACCGCTGGTCGCTTCGAGCGCGCGGATCCCGAGACCACGCCGCGCGCTCCCGGCCCACCCTCCCGAACCGCCAATGTCCCGAGTCGCGGGTCCTCGGGCGGCGCGTCCTCGCTCCTGAACCGTCGCCACGGTGTGACCGGCTCGGTCCTGCTTCCTGTCGACTCGAACCCCGGACCGGCTTCGCGCCGCAGCGAATTCGTTCGGTTCATCGTTCGGCGCCGATCACGACTCGCACTCCGGATCACGACTCGAGATCAACGCGTGAAACGGTTTGCGAACGCGACCGCACGACGTGGGACTTTTTTGTTTGGCAACCCCGGGAACCGATCCGATAATTGAGACAGAGAAGGCTTTCTCGAACGTTCCCCTCGGGACGCTGAGGGGCGGTAGGCTCGACCGAGGGTGGTCACGCTCGCGAGTCGAGATTGAGCCTAACCCAGAAAGGAGGTGGTCTAAGTGCATTACGACTGTGACTCTACGAGGGGGCTGAAGAGCTGACCCGGAGGCGTACAGTCGCGATCCCGGACTCTGGCGGTGCTCGTCACCGCGAGAGAACTTCGATCGCACACTGAGTCTCAGGATTCAGTTGCCTATCCACCCGACGGGGTGAGGCTTCGGCCCACCAATCCCCGTAGACGAAGCCCCAGAGCCGACTCGGCTCTGGGGTTTCCTTCTTTCGAATCACACTCTCGAATCACCGCATCTCGAATCACCGCATCTCGAATCACGGCGACCGAGATCGATCCGTCCGGTGACGGCGTATCGACCGAGGTGAGGCGCCCCGATCAGCTGTTGGGCAGCTGCGGAGTATGCCGGGTCTTCACCCAGTACTCGTGTGCGCGCTCGAGCGCCCGACGCAACAGCGTCCCTTCTTCGTACTCGCCGTCATGGAGCCGACCCGCGGGCACGCCGGTGAGCGTCTCCAGCGCCTCGTGGACGTTGCGGACCGAGTAGACCGAGAAGCGACCCGCCGCACACGCTTCGACGACATCCTGGCGAAGCATCAAGTCCCCCGCGTTCGACTGCGGGATGATCACGCCCTGGTCCCCGGTCAGTCCCGCGGCCACGCACGTGTCGAAGAACCCCTCGACCTTTTCGTTCACTCCACCGATCGCCTGAACTCGACCGTGCTGGTCGATCGCTCCGGTCATGGCGAGCGACTGGCGAATCGGGACGTTGGTCAACGCGCTCAGGAGGCAGCAGATTTCCGCGCCGGAGGCAGAGTCGCCGTCGATCCCCCCGTAGCTCTGCTCGAACGTCAACGAAGCGCTGAAGGTGAGCGGATGATCGGTGGGGAGCAGATGCCGGAGAAGGCCCTCGAGGATGTGGAATCCCTTGGTGTGGATCGAGCCGGACATGGATGAGCTGGACTCGATGTCGATCACGCCGGCGTTGCCGGCGCCGATCGTCGCCGTGATTCGCGCCGGGAATCCGTAGGTGAGAGGTCCCGCCTGGATCACCGCGAGACCGTTGATCTGACCGATCACCGAACCCCGAGTCTCCACCTTGATGGTCTCGGAGGAGACGAGTTCCTGGAACCGACGTGACGGGAGACTCCCGCGGTTCTTGGTTCGGGTCACGGCATACTGAACGTCCTCAGCACTCGTGAGTCCCACGCCCCGCTTGGCCGCGAGGAACGACGCCTCCCGCGCGATGTCGGCAAGTCGGCCGAACCGTGCGGTCAGCTTGTTTTCCCGAGCAGCGATGCGCGCGCCGTGCTCACAGAGTGCGGCCACCGCGGTTCGGTCGAAATGAAGGAGGCTCTCCTCGTTGGCGATCCGCCCGAGCACTCCGGCATACTGCGCCAGCCCTGCCTCGTTTCGTTCGATCTCGCTGTCGAAGTCGGCGAGGACCTTGAACAAGTCCTGGAAGTCGGGATCCGACTGGTCGAGCACGTAGTAGAGTCCGCCGCCACCGAGGAGGATCACGCGGAGGGACAGGGGAATCGGCTCGGGGTTGATCGACGCCATACGAAACGGCCAGCCGAGCTCCGCCGGGATGATCTCGAGCTTCCCGGTTCGAAGAGTGCGGATCAGCACCTTCCACGATCCGGGCTCCGACAGCAGGTCATTGGCGTCGAGGATCAGATAGCCACCATCGGCTCGCAACAGCGATCCCGCGCGAATGCGGCTGTAGTCGGTGACCGCGGCGTTGTTCTCGCTCGAGAACTCGGGGTCCACCGTTCCCAGAAGGTTGACGAGTGTCGGCGTGTTCTCGACGACGATCGGGCAGCCACCGTCGACGTCCCGTTCGGAGATGATGTTGACGCCGTAGCGCCGAGCGGGGTCGAACTCCTCGCTCGTCCCGAGCCGATCGACGACGTCCTCGACCAGCTCATCGAGATGGCGTTCGACCGCCTCGCTCGGGTGTTGCGCGCGGACCGGGCGCAGCGCATCGCGAAGGAGTCGGCGAGCCGTCGTCTCGATCAGCTCCTGGATCGCGGCGGCGCCCTTCCGGTAGATCTCGCTCACCTTGGCGGTGGTCTCCTCGAGCTTCGAGCGGAACTCATCGACCTTCGCCTCGTACTCCTCGAGGGCGGCGGCGGGCGCGGCACCCTGCGCGACCAACGCCTCGAGCTGGTCCGGAGGGATCGGCTTGTCCTCGTGCCGGGGGAAGATCGCGGTCTGCGTCACGTTCCCCACCTGCATCGACACCAGCGCGAGACCGGCCTGTTTGAGTTGCTCCTCGAGCGGTGCGGAGTGCTCCTTGGCGCGCTCCTGGATCTGCTCCTGCAGCTTGCGACGGCTCTCTCGCAGCGACTCGTCGTTCATCGCTTCCGGAAGCCCCGAGGCGATGAACTCGGCGAGATCGCGAAGACGTCGACGGAACTCGCGCGCGGTTCCAGGAGGGAGTGTCAGGAGACGGGGGCGGTCCGGCTGTTTGAAGTTGTGGACGTAGCAGCGATCGCTCTGGATCCGACACAGGGGACGGAGCTCGTCGAGCAGCCGACGAACCATGGTCATGCGTCCCGTCCCCCGGAGTCCGCGCACGAAGATGTTCTGTCCCGGAGCATCGCACTCGAGACCGAACTTCAGCGCCTCGAGTGCCGAGGACTGACCGACGACGCCGGCGATCGGTGCGACCTCTGCGGTCGACTCGAACGAGAAGTGGTCGGGGCTGCAGCGCCAGCGGAGCGCGTCGGCGGGAAGCGGATCGATCACGGATCCTCCTCGAATCCAGGGATGGTGAAGTGTTCCCGATCCTGCACCAACTCGACCGCGTCGTCCACTGACCCGGATGAGTGCCCTCGTCGTGTCTGCTCCGAGCGGCGGCCAATGTGGACGGTCTGCCGAGGTCCCGATAGAATCCGCGGGTCTCACCCGGGCCGAGCCCGATCCGTCGTGCGAGCAGGACTCCTGCGGGGCCGTGGTGGGGGAGAAGCGAACATCTCGGAGATCGTGCGCTGGGGATTCGACTCGCACCGAAGGTGGGACCCGTACCGATGAACGTCGACACCGAACGTTTCAGCACCGTGCCGCTGTTCGAGGGACTCAAGCACAACGAGATCGCGGACTTGCTCCGGATCTCGGAGGACGTCGTCGCCAAGGAGGGGGACGAGATCGTCCGCCAGGGCGATTCCGGCGATGCCTTCTACATCATCGGTGCCGGCACGTTCGAGGTCCTGAAGAGCGGCAACCGTGCGGAGGTTCTCGCCCGTCTCGAGGATCTCTCGTACTTCGGTGAGATGTCCCTCGTCAGCGACGACCAGCGCAGCGCATCCGTGATCTGTGTTGCGGAGGGGCGACTGAAACGGTTCCCCAAGGAGCGATTCCGAGCGCTTCTCGAGCAGGGCGACCTCACAGCCTACCGAGTCGTGCTGAACATGTGTCGGATCCTCGCGCAACGGCTCGCCCGAGCCGACGAGCGCCGAGTCTCGTGAGGCGCTCGTTCCCGTTCCGTTCGAGCCCTCGACGGAGGAAATGACGGCGAGTGCGATTCCAGCTGCTTCCCTCGACGTTTCGCGTCGCGAGCCCCGAGCCGACGTCACCGGCGGACCCGCAGTTCCTCACGAGCTTCCTCGTCGATGATGAGGTCGTGATCGATGCGGGATCGATCGGCTTCGCACCACTCGAGATCCAGCGCCGAGTCCGACACCTCTTCCTGTCGCACTCGCACATGGATCACGTCGCCTCGCTACCGTTGTTCCTCGAGAACGTCTACACGTTCGACGACGAGGCGGTCACCGTCTACGCTTCGAGGGACGTCATCGAGTGTCTGGAAACGCATCTCTTCAACGATCGTATCTGGCCCGATTTCATCGCGTTGTCGGCGGCCGCGCCGCCCTTCCTGCACGTCCGAGTCGTGGCCGACGGCGAAGCGATCGCGGTCGGCGAGGTCACCGTGACGCCGATTCGAGTCGACCACGTCGTGGAGACCTTCGGCTTCGTGATCGACGGCCCGGAGGCGTCGATCGCCGTCGCCTCGGACACGGGGCCGACGGAACAGCTCTGGAGAGTCGCGGCCTCGCGACCTCATCTCGAAGCGGTGTTCCTCGAGTGCTCGTTCCCGGAGTCGATGCGCTGGCTCGCCGACGAGGCGCAGCATCTCACGCCCGCGAAGTACGCCGCGGAGATCCGCAAGATCGGTCGCCCGGTCAAGAACTACGCTCTCCACATCAAGCCCGGAACCCGCGACGAAGTGATCGCCGAGCTCGAGGCCGAGGCGCTCCCCGGATTCGAGGTGGGCGAACCGGGGCGCGACTACCGATTCCCCGCACGCTGATGGCGACCTACGTCATCGGAGACGTGCACGGCTGCGTGCGCACCCTCGAGGCGTTGGTCGCGAGCTTCGGACACGATCCGACGATCGACCGTCTCTGGTTCACGGGGGACCTCGTCAATCGCGGCCCGGGCTCGCTCGAGGTGTTGCGATGGGTCCGCGGTCTGGGCGAGCGCGCAACGGCGGTACTCGGGAACCACGATCTCCATCTGCTCTCGGTCTCGCTCGGCGTGCGGGCGGCTCGCCGCAAGGACACCTTCCAACCGATTCTCGCGGCCCCCGATCGGGACGAGCTCCTCGACTGGCTGCGTCAGCGGCCGGTGATGGTCCGAGACGATGATTGGCTTCTCGTGCACGCCGGGCTTCGTCCGGACTGGAGTGTCGCGAGAGCGGAACAGTTGGCACGCGATGCGGAGCGTGCGCTGCGCGATGCGCCGATCCAGATCCTGCGCCAGATGTACCGCGAGGGAGAGTCGCCTGCGCCGGTGGCCCGGGCGCTCCGGATCCTGGTGTCGATTCGGACCTGCGATTCGCGTGGCGTTCCCGACTTCTCGTACACCGGACCCCCCGGTGACGCACCGGGCCGGCTCCGTCCCTGGTACGAGTTCCGGAGCGCCGACGACGTGCGCATCGTCTTCGGTCACTGGGCGGCGCTGGGTCTCCACCTCGACCGGGTGATCGGACTGGACACCGGCTGCGCCTGGGGTGGGAAGCTGACCGCGATGCGTCTCGACGACGAGCAGATCTTCCAGGTGCCCCGAATCGATGCCTGACGCCCTCACCTAGGAGTCCGTTGAAAAACTGCTTTCGTGCAGAGAGTTCGAGATTCCGAGGCCGGTGCTTCCGACGAAACGCAGGCGTATTGGTGGATACGTCGAGTTTCGGCGGGAGTGCTGGCCGACGGAAGCTCGGGCTCTCGGCCGGAATGGGTTTTTCAACGGGCTCCTAGGGTGCGGAGATCGACTCGACTCCGAGGGCCCCGCAGTTCATCGTTGTCGACGACTCGGCCGCAGGAGGAAACCATGGAGAACGCGACGCTCCTCAAGGAATACGTCAAGAGCGGAGTATCGAGCTACGACTTTCGTCCGTGGAAGATCGCGCTGTTGGCGGTCGGCCTTCTGCTGCTCGTCGTCGGGGCGGGTCTACGGGCGTTCGAGGGGGATGACGCGCCGAGGCGCGAGCCCATCCGATCGGGTGTGGAACGTCCGTCGGACACGTCCATCCCGACGACGGCGCGGCCGAAGTCCGGCCTGGGTCCTTCGTCGTTGTTCGGCGATGATCCGACGATCCCTCCTGGCGTCGATCTCGATCCACCGGGCACCTCCAGCGTGCCGACCGGTCCGGCCGCGACCGTCGAGACCACCGGCGATGCGTCCTCTTCCGATCGCTGGTCGCCGGCGTTCTTGAAGAACGGATTCGGCTTCTTCATCGGCTTCTGCGTCGGCTTCGCCATCCGCACCGTGCTTCGCCTCGCGGCCCTCGTCGTGGGGCTCAACATGATCGTGTTGGTGATCTTCGCCTCCCTGGGTTGGGTCGAGGTGCACTGGGATGTGATGAGCCAGCAGTTCCAGTCCTGGGTCGACGGGCTCGGTCCCGAGTTCAAGTCGATCGAGAGTTTCCTCCTGGGGCGCCTCCCGGCGACGGGAATGACCGGGCTCGGGCTGTTCACCGGATTGCGCCGCAAGTGAGCGGTGAGCGACTGAGCTTCGTCGTGGTGAGCGATACCCATATCGGCGCCGAGCCCAGCTATCGACTCCACGGGATCGACACCGCGGCGCGGACCCGGGCGCTCGTGGACGGCATCACGAACTCCCCGCTCTCTCCCCGCTTCGTGTTCCACACCGGCGACGTCGCCACGGAACAGCCCGATCGAGCGGCCTATCGGCGCGCGGCCCGGATCTTCGAGAGCCTCGAGGTGCCGACCTACTTCCTCGCCGGCAACCACGATCGATCCGACTGGTTGGGCGAGTTGCTGCCGTCCGCGCCATCGGTTCCGATCGAGACCGATCCTCGGCTTCGTTCCTACTCGTTCGACATCGACGCGCACCGGTTCGTCGCGCTCGATCTCCGGGATCCGGACGCCGATGTCGATGCCCGAGGCGTCGTCGACGACGTGCATCTCGACGCGTTGCGGGATCGGTTCGCGACTGCGCCAGGGGACGTGACGCTCTTCGTCCACTTCCCGCCCCTGCGCGTCGACTCTCCGTGGCACGACGACCGGATGATTCTGCGCGGCGGAGACGCGCTCCACGGCTTGCTCCGGGCGCAGTCGTCGAGACTTCGCGGTGTGTTCTTCGGGCACGTCCATCGCGCCATCACGATCCAACAGGACGGTGTCAGCTACTTCGCGTGCCCGAGCCCTTGCCTGCAGTTCCCTGCTCTGCCGATCGAGGAGCCGGAGGGACCGTTCGAGGCGGAACCCGGCGCGGCGTTCCTCTGGGTCACCTATCGTCGGGATGGCACCTGGATCAAGCACTACCGGATCCCGACTCCGTACCGGGATCACTCCTGAGCTCTCTCGGTCGCGGCTCAGTCGCTCTCCCGATCGGGCACGAAGCGGAAGCGGAAGCGGAACCGGAGCGTGTCCTTGGCGGGGGAGGGCCCGTCGGGCCCCGAGATCCCGAACGGCTTTTCGAGACGAAGCTCGAAGCCCCCTTCGGCGACGAGCTGCACCTCGCCGTTCTCGGCGATCCAAGGCTCGAACGTCGCGAGCGCCGTCAGCGGGATCGTCCGCCCCTTCATCGTGAACTGGCCTTCGAGTCGAACCGGGAGGCCGGTCCCGAAGGTGAGCGACTCCGTCTCACCATGTGCGCGTTCGATGACGAACGTCGACTCGGGATGGGTCGCGCCGTCGAGGACATCGACCGCCTGCAGACTCGCGTCGAGGTAGGGGTCCCCCATGGTGACCGAGGCGACGTCGACCGAGACCGTGCCCCGTAGACTCGCATAGCGCCGTGCTTCGTCGAACACGAGCGACGCCGTCATTCGACGTGCCTCCCCGGCATAGTGGTCCACCGGTGGCGCGAAATGGAAGAGCAGTCGCGGGGGCTCGGACTCCGCCGGTGTGGCGAGTGTCCAGCTCGTCGCGAGCTCAGCCGTTGCCGGGTTCGGCTCGGACTGCACGGGAGGCGGTGGCAGCTCGAGCCCGAGCGACGTCCACGACGCGATCGCGATCCGGCCGGGAACGGCATCGAAGCCATCACCGGTGCGCGCGCTCGCGAGGGTCGAGAGGAGACCCGCTTCCAGCCGCTGCCCCATCGCGCGCCACGCATCGGCACGATCCTCCCAGCTCGAGCGCTCCGGCGGGTCGAACGCTTCGAAGACCGGACGGTGGCAATCGAACTGTGAGAACAGCGCTCCCGAGAGGTAGAACGTGCCGTCCTCGCTCCGATAGGGATGGAAGTCGAGATAGAAACTCCGGTCGGACCGGGACAGGGCGACGCGATCGACCGCCTTCAGCTCGGCGAAGCCGGTCGCCAGGAAGCGACGGGACTCGGCGCGAAACTTCTCCGGGTCGTAGCCTTCGGGCACGGCTCCGGACAACTCGGTGACCTTGATCGCGGCCGCGACGGTCGAGCGCCCCTCTCGCCGAACGAAGACACCATCCCTCACGAACGGTTCGTCGCCCTGAACCGTCGCCCGAGAGGTGCGCACGAAGTTGCGAAGCCGATCCGGAGTCGAAAGCCGACCTTGGTAGATCGCCCGGCCTCGGTGGTCCTGGAACACGAGCAGCGGAGTGATCCCGATCTCGGCGGGCGCGCGATCGTCGATCGTGAACTCGCGGAGCTCCACCCGTTCTTCCCGGGCGACCTCCCGGATTCGGGGGAGGTCCCGTTCTTCGAAGGTGCGGGCGACCGCGGAATCGGTGCCGCGCCGAAAGACGATGAGCTCGCCGTTCGCGGCGACCGATTCGCGGGAGACGATCGGAGCCGGATCGGGTTCGGCGATCGTCTCGGTGGTCATCGACGCGCAACCGAAACTCAACGTGCAGCCGACCGAGACCAGGAGCCAGGCTCCGCGCATCACCAGTTCCCTTCCGAAGGAGTGCGGGGATTATGTCGCGGCGAGCGGCGGCGGGAACCCCGTTCGAGGATTCGTTCGACGCGCTTCCCACCCGGATCTCGGCCGCAGGCTGAGTCGCGAAAGGCGCGACGCGATCAGCCGCCGACGAAGACGAATGCGGCCCAGTAGTAGGGGTGCGCGAAGGGTGGACTCTCCGTGCCCGAGGTCTCCCGAGCTCGACCGCCGGTGAGCTCCGCCGTCAGCTCCGAGACTCGCTTCGCGTCCAATCCTCGGAGCCAGTGCTGTGCGTCCCGGAGCGCAGCAGCAGGCGACAGGCTTCGCTGTCCGAGGTTGGAATAGAACCGTCGCATCAGCAGAGCGGTCGCTCGGTCGTCCACCTTCCAGCGACTCAGGACCAATCCTCGAGCACCCGCGCTGAGGAGCGCGTCCGCGAAAGAGATGAACCCGAAGCCACCGCCGATCCCGGTGCGGCACGCGCTCAGCGTGACCAGGTCGGCGTCGATTCGCCACCCGCGACGGATCTCCTCGGCGGTCAGCCAGCCGTCGTCGTAGGGTCGTCCCGTGCCCGCGGTCGAAAGCGTGTCGCCCGCCGAAGTCGACGTCAGGAGCAGGGCGGAAGACATCGGGTCCACTTCGTCGATCACGGCGTGGGTGGCGAAGTGGACGTAGCGATATCGAGAGAGCGCGCCGTCCTGCGCGAGTCCGAGGAGACGGGACTCGGTCGCGTCCTGTCCGATCAGGACGGTCCTCTCGTCGATCCCCAGGAACGTGGCGACCGACTCGATCTCCCGTTTCCCGAACGGGAGGGGGCCGAGTCCCGCGCCGCGGAAGTCGACGGGAGTGTCGTCGGCGAGCTCCGGAGCGCCGACCGCGAGCAACCCCCGGGCGCGTGTGCGGGGACGGGAGCGCAGGCTGGCCAGGAGACTCCCCGATGGAACGTAGCTGAGTCCGAAGTCATCGGTGAGCGCTTGCAGTGGGATCTTCGCCAGAGGTCCCGAAGGCACGACGACCAGGTCGTGGACGTCCGCACCGTCGAGGATCGTCCGCAGGGGATCGATCAGCAGCGATCGAAGCCGAGCCGCATCGCGGTCGATCTCCTCGCGCCGCGCCAACGCGTCGCTCGGTTCGATGCGCACGAGCCCTGCGCCGCGGGAGTGCACGGGGGCGTCGACCGACTCGAGGCCGGCTCGAAAGCGATCGAGGAGCTGCTGATCGTCCGAGGTCCAGGTCCCCGCCGGCCCCGAGCCCGGGAGATCGACACATCGGGCGGTTCCGTCGGGAAGCAGGATGAACCCGAACCGCTCGATCGGCTCCGGGCCCCCGCACGAGACATCGAGCCAGGCTACCAGCGCGGAGTGCGGTCGCAGCGCCGCGGCGATCCGATCGATCGAGAGTGCCCCGGGTCGTGAGCCGTCGTAGCGCCGTGAGAGCGCGGCGTCGAGCTCGACGGCCTCGGTGAGCAACCCGGCGCGTCGGCTCTCCAGCGCTTCGACCGCGTCGTGGTCACGCTGTTCCTCGGGCAGCGTCTCGAGGTGCACCAGCTGATCGCGCACGCGCTGGAGATCGGCGGTCAGCGCGATCACGCGGTGTTGCTCGTCCGCGGTCAACGGCCGCACCCGGCGCCGCTCGACCTCCTCCCAGAGTCCACGGGCGAAACTCGCTTCGAGCGTTTGCCACGCGGCGTGTGGATCGTCGCGTCGTGCGCGGCAAGCAGC
The DNA here is from genome assembly GCA_020425835.1 of Planctomycetota bacterium. The sequence goes on from JAGQRC010000060.1 coordinate 10,549, forward strand.
GAGCAGCGGAAGTGGGCTCCCCTGAG